>NZ_DAMDQC010000033.1:0-35968 GCF_032082325.1 Pantoea sp. CTOTU50773
CCAAGATACAGCGTAGTGATCAGCAAACCCGCCTGATACCAGCGCAGTCCGACTCCAGCACGCCGCCATAGCGCCGCCCCCAGCGCGATCAGCAACGGCAAGGTATAAAACGGATCGATGATGTACATGCTGCCAATCGCGTAGGGGAAATCGGTAAACGGCAACCCCAGCTGCGTGCCGTACACCGTTGTCAGATCAAGCAACGGATGCGTGATCAGGGCCAGCCAAATTGCCAGACACCAGCCGCGCCAGTGGGAGCGACTGCGTGTTGCACCTGCGATCAGCCAGGCCAGCAGAGGCGCAACTAGCGTGAGCCATATCAGCGCATGACTCTCAGTTCGATGCAGCGTCATATTGCGAATCGCATCGCCATGATCGATAAACACATCCAGATCGGGCAAGGTGCCGGCAATCGCACCCACCAGCGCCGATTGCCATAGCGGCACGCGCTTGCCCATCACCGCGACGGTGACCGCCGCGCCCAACGTCAGTTGTGATAGCGAATCCATGCACTCTCCTGGTTAAAGCGGGATCAACGCACGCGGATCCCTTCAATAATCATGCGCTGTACATTCTCCAGCGTTTGCTCGAAAAATTCCGGGTCACTCAGGGTCTGGCCGGTGATCGCCTCAACCTGTGACGCAAAATCCGCGTAATGTTGCGTGGTGGCCCACAGCAGGAAAAACAGATGCTGCGGCTGCACCCCGGCTAACCGCCCTTCCGCAATCCACTGCTCGATGATCGCCGCCTTCTCATCCACCAGCGCTTTTAAATCCCCGGCCAGTTCACCTTTGAGTAACGGCGCACCCTGGAGCATTTCCAGACAGAACAAGCGCGAGGCCTGCGGGTGATCGCGCGACACCTCCAGCTTAAGACGGATATATTTCCGAATGGCGGTCAGTGGGTCCTGATCGTGGCGCAGTGCGCGCAGTGGAGCCAGCCAGACATCAAGGATCTCCTTCAGAACCGCGATATACAGCACCTCTTTTGAGGGATAGTAGTAAAGCAAATTGGTCTTGGATACGTCGGCACGCTCTGCCACTTTATCGAGGCTGGTACCGTGAATACCGAACTGCGAGAAGAAGCTTAACGCCGCTTCCAGTATCGCAGCCCGTTTTGCGGCAACGGCACGTGAACGTCGGCCCGGTTGTTTTTCATCGCTTTTCACACTGTTACCTCTTCAATCCTGCCTGTTCGCATCATAACAAAGCCCCTCTTTCCTGCCTAATCGCTCTCCCTGCACCTTTTTTGACCACCGTGCGCATGAAAAACGTGCAAAAAGTTTTGACCAAACGGTCTGATTTAGACCAACCACTCCACTTTCATCCTTCCATGGGTTTTAACACATTGTTGTACAAGGTATTTAAAAATGTGGCACAGGCTTTGCAGTTTTGTGACTGAGCGCCGCTCGCAGGATGCGTGCAGGAAGCAGTGCAGCGCGTAGAGCAATGCCCGTTCAATGCAGAGAGGTTTCACATGAAAATTGGCGTATTTATCCCGATTGGCAATAATGGCTGGCTCATCTCCACCCATGCGCCGCAGTACAAACCGACTTTTGAACTGAATAAAGAGATTGTGCTGAAGGCCGAGCATTATCACTTCGACTTTGCGCTCTCGATGATCAAACTGCGCGGCTTCGGGGGTAAAACCGAATTCTGGGATCACAATCTCGAATCCTTCACATTGATGGCGGGGCTCGCGGCGGTGACCTCAAGAATTGAAATCTATGCCACGGCAGCCACTCTGACGCTGCCCCCAGCAATTGTGGCGCGCATGGCCGCCACCATCGATTCGATTTCCAATGGTCGTTTCGGTGTCAATCTGGTCACCGGCTGGCAGAAACCGGAATACGAACAGATGGGATTGTGGCCGGGTGATGAATACTTCTCCAGCCGTTACCAATACCTCACCGAGTACGTCACTGTGCTGCGCGATTTATGGGGCACCGGTCAGAGTGACTTCAAGGGTGAATTTTTCACCATGAACGACTGCCGCGTGAGCCCGCAACCGCAGAAACCGATGAAGGTGATCTGCGCCGGTCAGAGCGATGCCGGCATGGCGTTCTCCGCGCAGCATGCCGATTACAACTTCTGTTTCGGTAAAGGGGTCAATACGCCTACCGCCTTCGCCCCGACCGCCAGCCGCATGAAAGTCGCAGCAGATAAAGCCGGACGGGATGTCGGTTCCTATGTGCTGTTTATGATCATTGCTGCCGAAAGCGACGAAGCCGCACGCGCCAAATGGGAGCATTACAAAGCGGGTGCTGATGAAGAAGCGCTCGCCTGGCTCACCACACAAAGTCAGCAGGATACCAAGTCCGGCAGCGACACCAACGTGCGTCAGATGGCCGATCCCACATCAGCCGTGAACATCAATATGGGCACCCTGGTGGGTTCATACGCCAATGTGGCACGAATGTTGGATGAAGTTGCCGAGGTTGACGGCACACAGGGCGTGCTTCTGACCTTCGATGACTTCCTGCAAGGCATTGAAGATTTCGGTGAGCGTATCCAGCCATTAATGCAGTGTCGTCAAGACGTTATCACTTCGCAGAAGGAGGTTGCCTGATGAGTACCGTGACTTGCGCCCATACGTCGAGTTTGCCCAATATCACCCTGCCCGCCCGACCAGAAGCGATTGCACTGCCGCCGACGCAAAGCGCCTTGATCGTCGTCGATATGCAGAATGCCTATGCCACCGAAGGGGGTTATCTGGATCTTGCTGGTTTTGATGTCTCCGCCACAAAGCCAGTGATCGCCAAAATTCATCAGGCGGTAACCGCAGCGCGCGCCGCTGGCATGCAGATTATCTGGTTCCAGAACGGCTGGGATGACCAGTACGTTGAAGCGGGTGATGCCGGCTCGCCTAACTTCCATAAATCGAATGCACTGAAAACCATGCGTAAGCGCCCGGAGTTACAGGGCACGCTGCTGTCGAAAGGCGGCTGGGATTATGCGCTGGTGGATGAACTGGTGCCGCAGGCAGGAGACATCGTGCTGCCCAAACCGCGCTACAGTGGCTTCTTCAATACGCCACTCGATAGCATGCTGCGCAGCCGCGGTATCCGCCACCTGGTGTTCACCGGCATTGCCACCAACGTGTGCGTTGAGTCGACACTGCGCGATGGCTTCTTCCTCGAATATTTTGGCGTGGTGCTGGAAGACGCCACTTATCAGGCCGGACCGGCATTTGCCCAACAAGCGGCGATTTTCAACATCGAAACCTTCTTTGGCTGGGTTAGCGACACGGACACTTTTTGTGAAGCTCTGAAAGCTTAGGGTCCATCTCACCTGCAAAACCATAACGATAAGGAACTGCGACGATGCCTAAAAGTGTGATTATTCCTGCCGGAAGCGGCACCCCGATTGCGCCCTTTGTGCCAGGAACCCTGGCCGATGGCGTGGTGTACGTGTCAGGCACGCTACCGTTCGATGCCAGTAACAATGTCGTCCACGTCGGCGATGCCGCGGCACAAACCCGACACGTACTGGAAACCATCAAAAAGGTGATCGAGACCGCCGGTGGCAGCATGAGTGACGTCACTTTCAACTCTATTTTCCTCACCGACTGGAGCCATTACGCCGCGATTAACCAGGTCTACGCCGAGTATTTCCCCGGCGACAAACCCGCGCGCTTTTGCATTCAGTGTGGATTGGTTAAACCAGATGCGCTGATTGAAATTGCCAGCGTCGCGCACATCGGGCCGCAGGAGGCGTAATGCACCTTGAGATTCATGGTTTAACCGCTGCCGACGCGCCAACACTGGTGCTGTCGTCCGGCCTGGGTGGCGTGGCGGGCTTTTGGCAACCCCAGCTGGCGGCGCTCGCTCCCCATTATCGCGTGGTAACTTACGATCAGCGCGGTACCGGTCGCAGTGCCGATACGCTGCCTGAAGGCTACAGTATGGCGATGATGGCCGCCGAACTGGCTGAGCTACTGGCGCAGCATGACATTCACCATTACGACATTATTGGCCACGCACTGGGTGGCCTGATTGGCCTGCAGCTGGCGCTGGATTGTCCCGATCGTGTCGGCCGCGTCGTGGTGATTAATGGCTGGCTCTCGTTGGATCCTCATACGCAACGCTGCTTCCAGGTGCGGCAGGATCTCCTGCTCAACGTAGGCGTTGAAGCCTTCGTGCGAGCGCAGCCACTGTTCCTCTATCCGGCTGAATGGCTGGCGCGCCATCAGGCGCGCATCACCGCTGAAGATGCCCATCACGTGACCCATTTTCAGGGCATGGAAAATCTGCTGCGCCGCTTGCATGCATTAATGAACAGTGATTTCCGTACGCATGCGGCGCGGATTCATCAGCCTGTGTTAGCCATTTGTAGCCAGGACGATCTGCTGGTGCCGTGGAGCTGCTCTCCACAACTGGCCCAGGCGCTGCCGAATGGCAGTCTGATTGAGATGCCGTGGGGCGGGCACGCGATGAGCGTGACCGATGCCGATAAGTTTAACGCTCTGCTGCTGGGGTGGCTGGCCGAAACGGCTGCTCCTGCACAGCGCGCCGCCAGTTGAACAGAGGAGTGAAACCATGAGTGTGCATGAACTGCCGCTGCTACAGAATGTAGATCGCGATGCTTTCCGCCATGCCATGGCACGACTGGGGGCGGCGGTGAATATCATCACCACCGACGGTCCGGCTGGTCGCGCCGGATTCACCGCATCTGCTGTCTGTAGCGTGACGGATACGCCGCCCACTTTGCTGGTGTGTCTGAATCGTTCGGCCTCAGTCTGGCCGACCTTTCGGGACAATGGCTATCTGTGCGTCAACACCCTGGCGGCCGGTCATGAAGATCTTTCGACACTGTTTGGTGGTAAAACGCCGATGGATCAGCGTTTTGCTGCGGCTAACTGGCACACGCTGGCCAGCGGTTCACCGCTGCTGGAGGGTGCCACCGTGTCGTTCGATTGCAAAATCACCCAGGTGGTCAGTGTTGGCACACACGACGTTTTGATGTGTGAAGCACTTGCGCTGGTACGTAACGATGATTCCCATGGCCTGGCGTGGTTTGACCGTGGATATCATCACCTTTTACGGCAGGACGCCCGCTAACGCCGCTCTGCGCGGTCCGGTTCCACCGATATCCTGGAGAAAACGATGGCGAATTCCTGGTTCCCCCGCTGGCAGAAAAAGTCAGCCATGACCGAAGATGGGCTGATTGCACCGGATGAAACCCTGCCGTTCGGGCAGACGTTTGTCATGGGCCTGCAGCATGCTGTAGCAATGTTTGGCGCGACGGTGCTAATGCCGTTGTTGATGGGACTCGACCCCAACCTGGCGATTCTGGTTTCCGGTATCGGCACGCTGCTGTTCTTTGTGGTCACTGGCGGACGCGTGCCGAGTTATCTTGGATCCAGCGCCGCCTTTGTCGGGGTGATTATCGCAGTGACCGGATTCAACGGCCAGGGATTGAACCCTAATCTGTCGCTGGCGCTAGGCGGCGTCATTGCCTGCGGCGCGCTTTATACCTTCATTGGCCTGATCGTTATGAAGGTGGGTACGGATTGGATTGAGCGGCTCATGCCCCCTGTCGTCACGGGTGCAGTGGTGATGGCAATTGGCCTGAACCTGGCACCAATTGCTGTCCATGGCGTATCAGCATCAATGTTCGATAGCTGGATGGCCGTCATGACCGTGCTGTGCATTGGCGTGGTCGCGGTCTTCACACGCGGTTTGGTTCAGCGCTTGCTGATTCTGGTTGGCCTGATTGTCGCCTGGGCGATCTACGCCTTGCTCACCAATGTGTTTGGCCTCGGTAAGCCAGTCGATTTTAGCGGTGTCGCCAGTGCGCCCTGGTTTGGTTTACCACACACCACCGCGCCGGTATTTGATATGCAGGCGATAGTGATGATTGCCCCTGTCGCCATCATTCTGGTGGCTGAAAATCTTGGGCATATTAAAGCCGTCGCCGGTATGACGGGACGCAATCTTGATCCCTGGATGGGACGTGCGTTTGTCGGGGATGGCCTCGCCACCATGCTGTCAGGTTCGATGGGAGGCAGCGGCGTGACAACTTACGCCGAGAATATTGGCGTAATGGCGGTCACCAAAGTCTATTCGACACTGGCGTTTGTCGCGGCAGCAGTGATTGCGCTGATACTCGGCTTTTCACCGAAGTTTGGTGCCTTGATCCATACCATTCCCGGCCCGGTGATTGGCGGTGCCTCTATTGTGGTATTCGGTTTAATTGCCGTGGCAGGTGCGCGGATCTGGGTGCAAAACAACGTTGATTTCAGTCAGAACGGCAATTTGATCATGGTGGCCACCACGTTAGTGCTGGGTGCTGGCGATTTTGCTTTAAAGATCGGCAGTTTTACCATTGGCGGAATTGGCACCGCGACCTTCGGTGCCATTATTCTTAATGCCATTCTTAAACGTCGGGGTGCCGCGCTGGCAAACCAGGCGGCACGACAGCATCCTTAAGGCTCCAGCGGTGCCTGCTCAGGCACCGCTTTCTTGCGGCGAAGTCGTAACTCACTGACGATCACCCCACAAACGATCAGCACACCGCCCAACAAGGCAGCGGCCGGTAAACGTTCACCCGCAATCCGTCCAACCACCCCTGCCCAGACCGGTTCACCGGCGTAAATCACCGTAGCCCGCGTCGGTGACACGCTGCGCTGCGCCCAGTTCATTGTCACCTGAATCAGTGCACTGGCCGCACCCAGACCCAGCGCACTCAATAGCAATGGCGTTGAGATCGTTGGGACCGATTCGCCATTAGGGATCATAAAGACAAAAGCGCAAGCCGATGCGACCATCAGTTGGATCAGCGTCACGCGACGCACATCAACCTGGCCTGCAAAGCGACTGATCAGAATAATTTCAGCCGCAATCGCCAGTGTACTGAGTAACGTCGCTATCTCGCCCGCGTTCAACGTCAGGCTACCGTCTTGTGGCCCGGCCACCAGCACTAAACCGGTAAACGCCAGCATAATGCCAATCCATGCCATTAACCCTGGCGGACGGCGCAGAAATACCCATTGCAGTAACGGTACCACCGGCACATATAGCGCGGTCAGAAACGCCGACTGGCTGCTGGAGATGGTTTGCATCCCCCAGGTTTGTAAGCCGTAGCCACCCGCAATCGACAGGCCAATCAGCGCACCGGCTTTCACTTCGAGCCATGTCATGTGCCTCAGATAACGGCGGAAGAAAAAGGCCAGCAATAACGATGCCGTGGCAAAGCGCAGCCCCACAAAGAAAAAGGGACCGGAATGTGCCATCGCCCGGTGCACCACCAAAAAGGTGCCACCCCAAACCATGGTAATGAAGATGAGAACGAGTTCCTGACGCGTAATACGCAGGCTGAGACGGGAATTTGAAGCAGACATAACGCACCACAATAATCGATTGGCGATCATTTTTGCCTGGTCAGGAGGGGAAAAGCAATCTTTGTTACCGCCGGGAGAACCCGGCGGAGGGGGGAATCAAACACAATCACATTATTTCTTGCTGCGACTGCGTCCCCCTTTTTCACCTGCTTCGGAAGCGCGTTGCGGGTCATTCCTGAAATTACCGCCGCTATTTTTTCCGCCTTTACGACCGGCTTCCGCGGCTCTCTCGCGGTCTTCCGCGAAATTGCCTGATCCTCCACGATGTTGTGCCATCATTTCCTCCAGGGATTGAGCATCTGTGGTTAGGCCTTTTCATCCAATGTAGTGAAAAGCAAGGCGGCGGAGTATTCGCGCCACCTGATAAAAGGATAGCCAGGCCAGTCTGATATTCGGCTAATATTCATACTTTGAAACATATAATTCACTTATTTTTCTATCATAAACCAGATTAACATCCAGCTTACAAGCGGTTAGCCCGGTAAAAAGCGCAGCGCTAGACGTATCCATCTATCCTCCCTTCCGGCACCTTACGCAGTCTCTTCTATACTTCTGAATACTCATCACCCTCAGCAGGATAGAAAACCATGGCAAAAGTTTTGGTGCTTTATTACTCAATGTATGGACATATCGAAACCATGGCGCAAGCCGTGGCTGAAGGCGCAAAGAGTGTGAGCGGTGCGGAAGTCACCATTCTTCGTGTACCGGAAAGCATGGATGCGGAGAGATTTGCGCAGGTGGGCGGCAAGGTGAATCAGGCGGCGGCTGAAGCAAAACCTGAAGATTTAACCCAGTACGACGCCATCATCGTGGGTACGCCAACCCGCTTTGGCAATATGGCCGGTCAGATGCGTAATTTCTGGGATCGCACCGGCGGATTATGGGCCTCAGGCGCGCTGTACGGCAAACTCGCCAGTGTGTTCGCCTCTACCGGCACCGGTGGCGGCCAGGAACAAACCATCACCTCCGTTTGGACCACCCTCGCCCATCACGGCATGGTTATCGTCCCCATCGGTTATGGCACCAAAGAACTTTTCGATATTTCTCAGGTACGCGGCGGCACGCCTTATGGCGCCACCACCATTGCGGGCGGTGACGGCTCACGCCAACCGTCAGCAGAAGAACTGGGAATTGCCCGCTATCAGGGCCAATACGTCGCCGGACTGGCGGTAAAACTGCAAGGATAAATCCACAACAGGAGACCTTTATGGCCACAGAACAGTCGAAAGCTCACCACGTGGGCGAATGGGCCACGCTGCGCCACACCTCACCTGAAATTGCTGAAGCCATTTTTGAGGTGGCGAATTATGACGAACGACTCGCGGAAGAAATCTGGCGTCAGCAAGGTAGCGACGATGTGCTGCTCCGCGCTTTTGATAAGACCGATCAGGACGTTCTGACGTGGGACGACAAAACAGTCGAGCGTAAAAACGTTTAACACGCAGGCGGGCATGTCCCGCCTTTGTCATTTTTTCTGCCAAGGAGCCCTTTATGTCAGCCTACCAAAGCATCAACCCGGCCAATAATCAGTTGCTGAAATCCTGGCCTGATCACGATGACACCTATATGCAGCAGGCACTCAGCGCGGCTGACGAACTCTACCACTCTACGTGGTGTAAAGGCGATATGCAGCCACGTCTGCAGGTGCTGCACCGACTGGCCGATTTGATTGATCAGCGCGTTGACGAATTAGCTGAGATTGCCAGTCGTGAGATGGGCAAGTTAATTGGTCAAAGCCGGGGGGAAGTAAAAATCTGCGCGCAGATCGCTCGGTACTATGCCGAACATGCGGCTCACTTATTACAGGCACAACCTTATCCCAGCACGGTGGGCGATGCCTGGCTTGAGTATCACCCGATTGGCGTGGTGGTCGCCGTCGAGCCCTGGAACTTCCCTTATTACCAGTTGATGCGCGTGCTGGCGCCAAATCTGGCATTGGGAAATCCGGTGCTGGCGAAACATGCCAATATTGTGCCGCACTGTGCGGATGTCTTCGAAAAACTGGTTGAAGAAGCGGGTGCGCCAAAGGGTGCGTGGAGCAATCTGTTTATCTCTAATCAACAAGTCGCCGATCTGATTGCCGATCCGCGCGTGCAAGGTGTCGCGCTAACGGGCTCTGAACGTGCCGGTAGCGCTGTGGCGGAGCAGGCCGGAAAGCATCTGAAAAAGTCCACGCTGGAGTTAGGCGGCAATGACGTATTCGTGGTGCTGGACGATGCCGATATTGACGAAGCCGTGCGCCAGGGCGCGCAGGCGCGATTAAGTAACTGTGGTCAGGTATGTACCGCAGCGAAGCGCTTTATCCTGCACGAAAAAATCGCGACGGAGTTTATGGTGAAGTTTAGTGCGGCCCTGCAATCGGCCAAACCGGGGGATCCACTGGATGAAAGCACCACGCTGGGTCCGCTTTCATCGAAAGAGGCTCGCGACCGTTTAGTGAAACAGGTTGAGGATGCGGTTAAGCAGGGTGCGCATGTTGAACTGGGCGGAAAAGTGATAGAAGGCGTGGGTTGTTATTATCAGCCAACGATACTGACTGGCCTCACACCGCAAAATCCCGCCTATTACCAGGAGTTCTTTGGACCGGTGGCACAGGTTTATGTGGTGGCTGACGATCGCACCGCCATCGCACTGGCCAATGATTCGCACTACGGTCTGGGCGGTTCAGTGTGGACGCGCGATATTTTGCGTGGGCGCAACATGGCATCGCAGATCGAGACCGGTATGGTGTTTATCAACTCTCAAAGCGATACCGCCGCGGAGTTGCCGTTTGGTGGCGTGAAACGCTCAGGCTATGGACGGGAGTTGTCCGATCTTGGCCTGAAGGAGTTTGCGAATCAAAAACTGGTGGTCGTCGCCGGTTAACGGAAATAAAAAACCCCGTCGAGGCGGGGTTTTTTCATTACAGCGACGTTAGTTGCTGGCGGGAGCGGCTTTTGCCGCCTCACCTTCCGGCTTGGCTGGCGTCGCATCTGACTGCGCTTTCTGCGCTGCAGCGGCATCAGCTTTCGCTTTGTCCTCCGCCGCTTTCTGTGCAGTGGTTTTCTCAGCTTTCGCTTTATCCTCAGCTGCTTTTTGGGCAGCCGCTTTGTCAGCCTTCACTTTCTCTTCAGCGGCTTTAGCATCAGCCGCTTTCTGCGCAGCTGCTTTGTCCGCTGCGGCTTTGTCGGCGGCCGCTTTATCTGCAGCGGCTTGATCCGCTTTCGCTTTAGCGTCGTCATTGGCGGCAGCAGGCGCTGTTTGTGCCGCTGGAGCCGGAGCAGCCGGCTGCAGCGGGGTACCCTGCAGCGCAGTATTCAACGCGGTAGCAAACTGATCCCAGCTGCAGTAGCCGTTAGCATCGGCATCACAGCCTGCCAGTTGCAGCGTGACACGCTTCGGCGGGTTTTTCAGGCTCAGCACATCAGCATTGCGCAGCTGTTCCGCTGTCTGATAAACGTATTCCACTTTCAGCAGATCTTTGTTGTTTTTAGCATCGTGCCAGCGCTCAAACACCACCTGACCACCGATTGGCGTCTTCTCATCGTTACCCGGCAGCTCGTATGGCTTAACCTGCAATGCGCTCAGCAGTGAGGCAATATTCGAATCGTGCCCCACCATCACCGTGACTTTCGGTGCGTTCGCTTTGTCTTGGTCCACTAACTGGCTGCGGATGTAATCCACCAGCGGTGCGGCCACTTCACGCGCGACATCGGGAGAAGTGAACAGCGCATCCTGATAACCATTTTTGATTGCCGCGAGGGATTTCCACTGCTCAGGAGTTTTAATCTGGCCCCAGGCCACCTGATCGGCCGGGAAACCTTCGTAATATTGCAGCGTGAAGGCATCAACCAGCGAATTGCCGATTTTCAACGGTCCATTCACGTTAGGCTCTTTGCCATTTTCTGCGCTGAAGGTGTTGTCACCGCCGCTCAGATCACACTGTTTTTTACCGTTACAGGCCGGTGCCGATTTGTAATCAACAATTTTTTCTAACTGCTGGAAAGCCGGTTTCAGCGCCAGCTTCTCATTCGCAGCCGTCATCGCCGCCAGCGCTTTCTTATTGAATTCGTCGCTGCCGTCAGTGATCACCGGATTAAAGATAGGATCCATGGTGCCCATCGCATCCTGATGCGTCACGGAAATATCACAACCCGGGAAAGCGCCAGTAATGAAGTATTGCGCGGTGGCGACCGTACGTTGCAGGCTGTTGGCATAGACAAAGATGTTGCTGCTGTCCGGGCAGGTGCCGCTTTCCACCAGGCCCTGCTGTGCCAGCCACTGACGGGTATAGTTACCCATGTAGACTTCCAGCACGCCGCCTTTGGTGGTTAACTCGCCGCCGGGCACATCCCACTGCGGCCAATTCTTCTTGGTGGATTGTTCCAGCACGCTGCCGTTGTTGGCTAACGGTGCGCGCAGATTGTGACGGCTCAGCATCAGCACTTGCTGTAACTGCATATCTCCATCTGCCGCGTAAGCAGACATACCGATCGGGAGCGCAGCGATAACTGACAACGCGCAAAGACTCAGTTTCTTGATCATTGTGCCTATTCCATAATTCATCAGTGAAACACTCTGGCATTCAAACGATTAGCTCGCCATTGAGCGAATTACCGCACAGTGTAACCCAGCTTGCCTCGGAAAATCGCCAGATGTTTACAAAAACCGTGAATGGAATATAGCAGTAAACACGGGTGCCGTCGGGTAACGGCAGCAGATTGAAAAGCAACGGGATGTTTTTCGGAATTCCGGAACGCAGAAAAGCAAAAAGCCCGCATTTCTGCGGGCTTCTTTAATATGGCGGAGGAACAGAGATTCGAACTCTGGGATGGTTTCCCATCGACGGTTTTCAAGACCGTTGCCTTAAGCCACTCGGCCATCCCTCCGGAAATCTTTTTGTCACTTCACTCTGCAAGAGTGATGGCGGAGGAGGAGAGATTCGAACTCTCGGATGGTTTCCCATCGACGGTTTTCAAGACCGTTGCCTTAAGCCACTCGGCCACCCCTCCGCAATGAGGCGCACTATAAACATCCCCCCGAACGATGTAAAGCGCGGATTGAATCGTTCGCCTGAAAAACAGCCAAAATCCATTTTTTCGCTGTCAAAATCACCATTCTGCTCAGTGAAACAGCAATTTATCGCGTAAAGATGGGTAAAACGACTTTGCTGTCTGGTAGCCGTTGCGTATCCTCAGGCCATATTTGGTGTTCTCTCTCTATAATGGAGCGCATGATGGATAGAATAATTAGCTCGTCACAGCAGCAATCGCTGATCAGCACCCACAAAGTGCTGCGCAATACCTACTTCTTACTTGGCCTGACGCTGGCGTTCTCCGCGGTCACTGCCACGCTCAGCACCGTTTTTGCTCTGCCCTCTCCCGGATTAATTTTGATGCTGGTCGGTTTTTACGGTCTGATGTTCCTGACCTACCGTCTGGCGAATAGCCCGGCAGGTATTCTGGCGGCCTTCGCCTTTACTGGTTTCCTCGGTTATTGCCTTGGCCCAATCCTAAGTTCCTTCCTTGCGGCAGGCATGGGCGATGTGATTGCCATGGCGCTGGGCGGTACGGCGCTGGTGTTCTTCTGCTGTTCGGCCTACGTCCTGACCACGCGTCGTGACATGTCCTTCCTTGGCGGTATGATGATGGCTGGCTTCGTGGTGCTGCTGGTTGCGGTCGTGGCGAATATCTTCCTGCAACTGCCAGCGCTGCATCTGGCGATCAGTGCGCTGTTTATCCTGTTCTCAGCGGGTGCGATTCTGTGGGAAACCAGTAACATCATTCATGGCGGCGAAACCAACTATATCCGCGCCACCGTGAGCCTGTATGTGTCGCTGTATAACATCTTTGTCAGCCTGCTGAGCCTGTTAGGCTTCGCCAGCAAAGATTAAGCTGCAGACATAAATGTCCAAAACCCCGCTTCGGCGGGGTTTTTGCTTTTTAGCCGTTGGCGAACTTACAATACGCCGATTGATGCTGTGAGGAATGACTGTGATTTTTGCCGGTAAAGAGATCGCCACCGATGCGGAAGGCTACTTAAAAAATAGTGCGGACTGGAGCGAAGCACTCGCTGCGGTGATTGCTGAGAATGAAGCCATTGTGATGAGTGAGGCTCACTGGGAAGTTGTACACTTTGTGCGCGCCTTCTATCAGGAGTTCAATACTTCCCCTGCGGTGCGCATGCTGGTGAAAGCCATGGCGCAGAAATATGGCGAGGAAAAAGGCAATAGCCGCTACCTGTTCCGACTGTTCCCTGAAGGTCCGGCAAAACAAGCCACTAAAATTGCCGGTCTGCCAAAACCTGCCAAGTGTCTGTAATCAGCCAGTGGTAAATCGCGTGGGCATCGGCGTGGGTTGATGAGGTTCCACCAGCACCTTATCGACCCGTGCACTGGTTGGCCCACCTGCTTTTAGCCAGGCGATTAACGCCTCCACTTTTTGTTCATCGCCAGCGGCCAGCACTTCAACACTGCCATCGCGCAGGTTGTGCGCATAACCGGTAACGCCCAGTTTATTGGCCTGTGACTGGGTGTAATAACGAAAGCCTACCCCTTGCACCATACCGTGCACCCAGATTTTGTAGCACGTGTTCGCCATGGCTATCTCCCCATTGTGCGTTGCAATTTGCCGCCATCCACCGGAAAATGGCGCCTCATTTTTTCAGGTAAGCATAGCAAACATGACCGTTCGATTGATTCTCGCAAAGGGACGTGAAAAATCCCTGCTCCGCCGCCATCCGTGGGTGTTCTCAGGTGCCGTTGCCCGTATGGAAGGTAAAGCCCAGTCTGGTGAAACTATTGATGTCTGCGACAGCAATGGTAAATGGCTGGCCCGTGCCGCTTATTCTCCGCAGTCACAAATTCGCGCGCGCGTCTGGAGCTGGCAGCAGGATGAGTCAATCGACATCGCCTTCTTTGTCCGCGCTTTTGAAAAAGCACAGCAGTGGCGCAAATGGTTGGCGCAACGTGATGGCCTTGATAGCTATCGTCTGATTGCCGGTGAGTCGGATGGTATGCCTGGTGTGACCATTGACCGTTTCGGCAACTTTATGGTGCTGCAGCTCCTGTCAGCCGGTGCTGAATATCAACGCCCGGCAATTCTCTCTGCCTTACAGCAGTGCTTCCCAACTTGCGCGATTTACGATCGTTCTGATGTTGACGTGCGCAAAAAAGAAGGGCTGGAACTGACACAAGGTCCAGTGACCGGTGAGCTACCGCCACCGTTACTGCCGATTATCGAACACGGTATGAAATTGCTGGTCGATATTCAGGGCGGCCATAAAACCGGTTACTACCTTGATCAACGTGACAGCCGTTTTGCCACGCGCCGCTACGCTGAAAACGCTCGCGTGCTGAACTGCTTCTCTTACACCGGCGGATTTGCCGTGTCGGCTCTGATGGGTGGCTGCCGCGAAGTGATTAGCGTGGATACGTCACAGGATGCGCTGGATGTGGCGAAACAGAACGTTGAGCTCAATGGCCTCGATCTGTCTCGTGCACAGTTCGTGCGTGATGATGTCTTCAAACTGCTGCGTCGCTACCGTGACAGCGGCGAAAAGTTTGACGTGATCGTGATGGATCCGCCGAAATTTGTTGAGAACAAGAATCAGCTGATGGGCGCCTGCCGCGGATATAAAGATATTAATATGCTGGCGATGCAGTTGCTCAATCCTAACGGTATTCTTCTGACATTCTCTTGCTCAGGACTGATGGCCACCGAACTGTTCCAGAAAATTATCGCCGATGCCGCAGTGGATGCGGGTCGTGATGTACAATTTGTAGAGCAGTTCCGTCAGGCAGCCGATCACCCCGTGATCGCCAGCTATCCTGAAGGTCTTTATCTGAAAGGTTTTGCCTGCCGCGTGCTGTGACTTGAAAATCTGTACCCTGCCTCCATATTAGAGACAGGGCACAGTTTTGGGAGGCACCATGATTACCAGTAAATTTGGCATTGGACAGCAGGTCCGTCACCGTCTCTCCGGGGTGCTCGGCGTTATTGTGGATGTCGATCCGGAGTTTTCGCTCGATGAACCCGAGCAGGATGATGTGGCGGCCAGTGAAACGCTGCGCGCCGCACCCTGGTATCACGTAGTGATGGAAGATGAAGAAGGCGAACAGGTTCACACCTATATTGCTGAAATTCAACTCGCCGGTGAAACGTCGTATGAGCATCCTGAGCAACCTTCGATGGATGAACTTGCTGCTTCCATCCGGCAGCAGTTGCAGGCACCTAGCCTGCGCCATTAATGACAACGGCGACCTCGGTCGCCGTTTCAGCTTTACGACGCGATGGGCGGAATACCCAGACGCGGAATTTCAATCTTAGGACAACGATCCATCACCACCGTCATGCCCGCATCGCGCGCTAGCACTGCCGCCTGCTCATTGATCACGCCCAATTGCAGCCACAGCGTATCGGCACCAATGGCAATCGCTTCCTGCGCCACACCCCACGCGGCCTCAGCATTGCGAAACACATCTACCATATCCACTTTACCCGGAATTTCTGCCAGCGTGGCGTAAGCGGTCTGCCCCAGCAACTGCTGCCCCGCCAGTTTTGGACTCACCGGAATAACCTCATAACCCTGATCAAGCAAAAACTTCATCACACCATAGCTTGGGCGATCGGCGCGATCGCTCGCCCCTACCAATGCAATGCGTTTGGTGCGGCTCAATACATCACGAATCGTTTGATCATTCATTTTTTTCTCCTTGTTCGTTCGCCTGAGTGTAGTTGCCATTGCGTGACACAGTGCAAGCCCCTCAGATAAAACTTTGCGCCTCAGCACGAATAAATATGTGAAAATGTAAATTTACTGCCATAATGTAATAATTTGCTACACATCACCCTTAATCCCCATCCTCCGGGAGTTGAAATGAAGCTGTCTTTGGCTGTTACGAGTTTACTCGTGTTACTCGTATCGGCATCCTGCCATGCCATCACCCTCAAACTCGATCCTGAAATCGACTTGCTGGTGCTCGATGGTCGCAAAATCTCAGGCTCGTTGCTGAAAGGCGCGGACAGCCTGGAGCTGGAGCGTGGGCAGCATCAATTCCTGTTTCGCGTTGAAAAACCTTGTGCGGATGCCACGCATTTTCAGTCGGTGCCGATGATCGTCACGTTCAATGCCAGCGCCACCTCAGTCGCGATTCGTTTACCCGTTCTGGCCAACCGCCGAGAACGCAGCACGTTCGATAAGGCGCTAAATTTCCAGCTCGTTGATGAACGAGGGAATGAAATCACCAGCGTGCGCGATCGCTTACCACAGGGTAGCGATAGCGATCTGGAAAAGGCCATGCTGAATTATAACCGTACTGCCCAGGCGGCATCGGTTCCTCGCTTTGCGCTGCAATCGGTGAGTGCGCCGGATGCCCAGATGAGTCTCGATTTTGCCTGGCAGGATGCGGGAGAGTTACCTTATCTGCAACAGTGGTTTCAGCGTTTTGATGCTGCTACACGCCTGAGATTTATCAGTTGGATGAAAACCTTACGCGCAAGTTGATAGTGTTGAAATGTCAGGGGTACACTCATGCCTTAAAATTAATGCATGAGAAGAAACAGGAAGCCCTATGGAGCAGACCGTTCGTACCCTTAACGTTCAGAAACACATTGCCCTCGTTGCCCACGATCACTGTAAAGCGACGCTACTGGAGTGGGTTAAAGCCAACCAGAGCGCGCTGCAACCGCATGTGCTCTATGCCACCGGCACCACAGGTAATCTGATTAATCGCCACACCGGTTTAGACGTCAACGCCATGCTAAGCGGCCCGATGGGTGGCGATCAGCAAGTGGGTGCTTTGATTTCCGAAGGGAAAATCGATGTGCTGTTCTTCTTTTGGGATCCGTTAAATGCGGTGCCGCACGATCCCGATGTCAAAGCCCTGTTACGTCTGGCCACCGTGTGGAATATCCCGGTGGCGACCAATCGCGCCACCGCGGATTTCATTATTCAGGCACCGATGTTTGCCCAGCAGTTTGAGATCCAAATCCCCGATTATCAGCGCTATCTTGCCGACCGCCTGAAAGCGTAATGTTCAGGCCTTCCGACTTAGCGGCACGCCCAATTCGCGGAAGTGTTCGACAAAAACGGAAGGCCGATCTTTATCAAACAGCATCCACACTTGCTGACGTGCGCGGGTAATCGCCACATAGGCCAACCGTCGCTCTTCAGCGTCAGGGAAATCTTCCGGCTGGGGTAATAACCCCTTTTCCATAATCGATTCACGCGCCTCAGCGGGGAAGCCATCACGCCCCTCATGCAGGCCCAGCATAATGACAAAATCTGCCTGCTGCCCTTTGCTGGCATGAATGGTCATAAAATCAATCTGCAATTTCGGCCAGCGCGTTTTGGCTTTATCGAGGATGGCAGGACGCAGATGGTGATAGCGCGCCAGCAACAGCACACGCTCTTCCGGTTTCGCATAGCCACTTAATTTATCCAGCAACGGTTCCAGTTGCTCCTGCGGCAGCAGCGTGACTGACTTCTTATTCCCCTTGCTCAGACTGTTGAGCGGCTTGCGCAGCTGATGAGGATTCTGCTGCACAAAGCGGTTGGCAATCTCACCGATGCGATCGTTGAAACGATAGGTGGTGTCCAGTACACAGCGATCGCCGTCACCAAAGTAGTGGTGGAAAGCCGTGGTCAGACTCATCTCGGCGCCGCTGAAACGGTATATTGCCTGCCAGTCATCGCCCACCGCGAACAAACTGGTGCGCTTATTCTGCTGACGTAACGCAGTCAATAAAGCGGCACGCTGTGGCGAGATATCCTGAAACTCATCCACCAGGATATGCTTCCACGGGCTGATAAAGCGTCCTTTTTCGAGAATGGCAATCGCCTGATGGATCAGCCCGGAGAAATCGACTGCCCCCTCCTCTTTCAACGCACTCTTCCAGGCTTTTAATAGCGGCGCCGTCAGTTTGACGCGTTTGCTGAAGTTATCGCGGAAATCTTCAGGTACATCGGCAATCATCGCCGCCTGCGCACCGCCGTGCATGCGCATCAGTCCCAGCCAGCGCTCCATGCGTGAGGCCTGCCGTTGCGCCAACTTGTCATCCTGCCAGAATGGGCCTTCAGCGACCTCCCACTCCAGTTCCTCCTGCAACCATTGACGCCAACCGCTCGCCTGCGCCTTTTTACTGTTGCACTGTTCGCGCCAGGTGTCGATCAGCAGTTGCCGCCGCGCCTTGCTGTCACTTTCAAGCTTGCTGATCACCGGCTGCTTATTGCTGCCTTCGCGGATGATGTGCAATGCCAGCGCGTGAAACGTTCGCGCCTGAATCGCACTCTCACCTAAGCGTTGCTGAATACGATCGTTCATCTCTTCGGCCGCCTGGCGACCAAATGCCAGCAGCAGAATCTGCTCCGGCTGTGACAGCTTGCGTTTCAGCAACCAACCGGCACGTGCCACCAGCACCGAGGTTTTACCACTTCCCGCACCGGCCAGCACCAGTAAGGCGTCTTCACCGTTGACCACCGCTTCGCACTGGGAAGCATTAAGCGGTGTAGTTTCGACAGTGGAGAAAAACTCGTGGTAGTCCTTGATGACCTTCGTCGTCCATTCACGGTTGCGCTGGCGAATGGCGGTTTCACCTTGTTCTAACCACTGCTGGCAAAACTGCCAGCGCGCACGGCAATTATCAAACTCATTCAGGCGCGAAAGTGGCAGCGGTAAGGCGGAAAATTGGCGTTGAATGCTCTCCTTTACCGTAGCCAGTTGGCTGCGCTTTAACCAGCGATCCTGTTGCGTGTAGGCGATAATCTCCTGTTCCAAAGCCATCAGGACTTGTGCACTGACTTCGCTCATTTCCTGGCTCCACTGCTGCCAGGCATGCTGCAAGTAATGGAAAAAACGCTGCGTCTCCTGCCATTCCGTGCCGTGCAGGCGTACAACCTTATCTTCTGGCAAGTGAAATTCCAGCTCTCCCCAAACCATGCCGCGTTTACAAGCAATACTGATTAACTGATTGAACGGGATAAGATATTCGTGACGATCGCCACTGACTTCCACGCCAGCGGCCAGCAGACGCACCCGATTATAGGGATGCTGAGCCAGACGTTTGCCCATTGATGTTGCTTTCAGTTCCATGTCCGCACCGTCTTGTGGAATTCGATTATCGCGCAGTTTACCTGTCAGACTCTTGGCGCTCCAGCCTTAAAACAGGCTAAACTGGGCGACACATATTGCGGATTGCAAAAGGAAAATCGTGTTATGCGCACCGTATTGAATATTCTTAACTTCGTTTTGGGTGGCGTGTTCACCACGCTAAGCTGGCTGTTTGCCACGCTTGTCAGCATCGTGCTTATCTTTACCCTGCCTTTAACGCGATCCTGCTGGGAAATCACTAAACTTTCACTTCTGCCCTTTGGTAATGAAGCGGTGCATGTCGATGTGCTGCGACCTGACAGTAAAAGCCATGTGCTGAATGCTGGCGGAACCTTCCTCAACATTTTCTGGCTGGTGTTTTTCGGCTGGTGGCTGTGTCTGATGCATATTTCTGCCGGCATCATCCAATGCCTGACCATCATCGGTATCCCCGTCGGTATCGCTAACTTTAAAATTGCCGCTATTGCACTCTGGCCAGTGGGTCGCCGTGTGGTTTCGGTGGAAGAGGCTCAGGCCGCGCGTGAAGCGAATGCGCGCCGTCGTTACTAAGGCGGACGATTGATGCTTCTTAACGCGATGCCGGGATGGCGACGTTATCTGTTTAATAGCAGTCTGCGTTATTTACTGCGCATCTTCTTCGCGCTGGCAGGCTGCGCCGCCGTTCCGTGGTGGTTGCAGCAGATAGAATGGACAATACCTTTAACGCTCGGCGTGGTGGCGGCTGCGCTGGCCGACCTGGATGACCGATGGACCGGGCGCTTGCGCAATCTGATGATTACGCTGGTCTGCTTTTGCATCGCTTCGGTATCGGTTGAATTGTTATTTCCCTACCCATGGGCATTTGCCATCGGTTTAGCGCTCTCCAGCTGGGGCTTCATTCTGCTTGGCGCTCTGGGACAGCGTTATGCCACCATCGCGTTTGGTGCGCTGCTGATTGCGGTTTATACCATGTTGGGGATTGGCCTGTTCCCTGAGTGGTGGATGCAACCCGCCCTGCTGCTGATTGGTGCTCTGTGGTACAACCTGCTGACATTTATCGGGCATTTGATCTTCCCGGTGCGACCGGTGCAGGAGCAACTGGCAGCCAGTTTTTCTCAGCTGGCAAGTTATCTGGAGGCCAAGGCGAATCTGTTCGATCCGGATGCCGGTCAACAGGATGATGCCAGTACCATTGCCACGGCGATGGTGAACAGCCAGTTGGTGGCGCAACTTAATCAGACGAAAACCACCATTCAGAGTCGCTTGCGCGGCGACCGTGGATCGCGCAGCACACGTCGGAGTTTGCACTACTATTTCGTTGCGCAGGATATTCATGAACGCGCCAGCTCATCCCATCTGCGATATCACCTGCTGCGCGATAACTGGCGCTATAACGAAGTGCTGTTCCGCTTCCAGCGCCTGTTGAATATGCAAGCTCAGGCCTGTCGCAAGCTGGCTGAGAGCATCTTGTTAAGACAGCCGTGGCATCATGACAGCAGCTTTGAACGCACTTTTTCCCGGCTGGAAACGGCTTTGGAGAGATTGCAGCAGAATGACCCGCAGGACCCTCACAATCGCGCGCTGTTTTGGCTGCTACGCAATTTGCGTGCGATTGATGCGCAACTAGCCTCGATTGAGTCTGAACAAGCGCTGGCCGAACCGACTTCCTCCGCAGATAACCATCTTTCTCGTGAAGGGCTGAGTGGATGGGCGGACATTCGGCTACGGCTGAGCCGTCATCTGAGCCCCGGATCGGCGCTGTTCCGTCATGCTGTGCGTATGTCTTTGGTGCTTTGTGTCGGATACGCTTTTATTCAAATTACCGGTCTTCATCGCGGCTACTGGATTTTGCTCACCAGTCTGTTTGTCTGCCAGCCTAATTACAACGCCACGCGCCGCCGACTCGCCTTACGTATTGGCGGGACGCTGGCCGGTATCGCCATCGGCTTGCCAGTGCTGTGGTTGGTGCCCTCCATCGAAGGGCAGCTGATTTTAATCGTGCTAAGCGGCGTACTGTTTTTTGCCTTTCGCCAGATTCAGTATGCGCAAGCCACACTGTTTATCACCTTACTGGTACTGCTCTGCTTTAACCTGCTGGGCGAAGGCTTTGAGGTGGCGCTGCCGCGTATTGTTGATACGTTGCTAGGGTGCGGTCTGGCCTGGCTGGCCGTGGCATTTGTCTGGCCCGACTGGCAATTCCGCAAGATTAGCGCCGTTGCGGATCGCACGCTGAATGCCAATTGTCGCTATCTCGATGCCATTCTGGAGCAATATCATCAGGGCAAAGATAATCGTCTGCCCTATCGCGTGGCACGCCGCGATGCTCACAATGCCGATGCTGAATTAGCATCTGTGGTCTCGAATATGAGCAGCGAACTCAAGCTTCAGCAACCGTTGCGTGAAAACGCGTTTCGGTTGCTGTGCCTGAATCACTCCTTCCTGAGCTACATCTCGGCGCTGGGCGCTCATCGCGAACGCCTCTCTGACCCTGCACTGCTCAAAGTTTTAGATGATGCAGTCTGTTTTGTTGAGGATGTGCTGCAGATTGAACGCGTTGACGACCAGCAGGCATTAGCCATGCAGCAGCAGGTAATGCAACAATTAAGTGAAGTTAAAAACAGTTCGGACGTGCAGGCGCCGCTGGTGATGCAGCAGCTAGGATTACTGATTGCCCTGCTGCCGGAAATTGCCCGCCTGCGCCGCACACTATCCAGTCATTAAGTTAACTCGGCTCCACCAAGTTTTTTTGGTGGAGCGTTTTGACATACCACGCATGCAGTTCTTCTCTGATCGCCGCAGGCAATGCAGCCTGGTGATGTCCGGAAATCGCCCCTTCCAATGCCATTAACGTTTTCAGCCCGATATGTTTGTTAACGGCACGCAATTTGAGCCAGCTCTGGCGCGATCCCATTTCATGCAGCACTTTCACCGAACTGATGCCAACTTTATGCAGCATCATCTCCATGCGCAGGCTAAGGTTAGGCAGATCCTTCAACCGTAGGGTCACTGTCCGGTTTGCTAACTCATGCTGTGCTGCGTGCAGTGCACTGGCCGACAACCGCAAGAGTTGCTCAGTATCCTGCCAAAGCTTCGCATCCACCTTGAAGTAATTCAGTTGCACTGGGATGCCGCGTTTGCGATAAACCAGCGGTTCAAGAGCACGTTGGGTGTGGTAAGTCTGCAATGCCTCACTGGCACGCAGGTAAAGCGCGTCTTCATTGATATACGCAAAAATGACCTTTTCTACTGTCAGAGCATAGCCACCAAATTGCGTTCGGGATTCGATCTTTCCCAGCGGTGCCAGCTGTGTTTTGGATTGTTTAACGAGTGGATTGTTGGTTTTCATTACAGCTCCTTTCCGTGAATTCTCATTCGAGAAAATTCCTTAAAATCCTGGGTTTTCATCTGGTTAGAAGATAGAAAAAACCCATTAGCTGTTCAATGAATAAAAGCATTTGCTGTGTGCGATGTGCACAATTTGCGAGGTGTTTTCAGAAATTGAGGTTGATCTTTATCCAGGAAGACATTACTGTACATCCATACAGTTCATTACTGAGTGATTAAAACATGCGTACTCAATTCTCTGGCCTTGCTGATCGTTCTCAACGTTTTGCTTCTACAAGCCTGACGCAGCCTTCTCTGGGTGGAATTACTGAACTACGTTACAGCGAACAACCTGGCATGATGCAGTTACTGCTGTTGCCGGTGTTAAAGCAACTCAGCGAACAGTCCCGCTGGCAGCTGTGGTTAACACCTGCGCATAAGCTGAATCGCAACTGGATGCAGCAGTCAGGATTACCGCTTGAGAAAAGTATGCATATCACCGAATCTGAACGACTCACGACAGTGGAAAGTATGGTGAAGGCTCTGCGCACGGGAAATTATAGTGTGGTTTTGGCCTGGATACCGTACGAATTGAATGATGAAGAGCGGTTTGAACTCGAAATGGCAGCGGCAGAAGGTGAAGCACTAGGTTTAATTATGCGTCCGCAAGGTCACGATCGCGTCTTGTCCAGACAACCAAATACGCCAAAAATTCCGTCGGATTTGTTTCATTAAGTAAAACCAGGAATTTTCTCACGCTTTTTATTCTTAAGGATGCTGCTAAGCCACTGATTCTTTTCCCGCCAGCTTTGACAATGGTTTAGCAGCATTTTCTCAATTCGCTGGCGAAGATTTTGCCATGTGATTTGTTAAAATGTGTGTATAAATCCCTGTTTTTTTGCTGGCTGGCCTCACATCATACTTGTAACTTTCCAATCTCGTTGTAGACTTTATCTCGCCAGGGTGCTCAATAACCTCCGTTTTTTCGGTAGAGTCAAAAGCGAGCGTTTAGACCCGGCGAAGGATTAACACAAAGAGCAACCTTTTTGCTCATTGCCTATTTGGATGATAACGAGGCGCAAAAATGAAAAAGACAGCTATCGCAATTGCAGTGGCACTGGCTGGCTTCGCTACCGTAGCGCAGGCCGCTCCTAAAGATAACACCTGGTACACCGGTGCTAAACTGGGCTGGTCTCAGTATCACGATACTGGTTACTACGGTAACGGTTACGCGAACAACGACGGTCCAACTCACGAATCTCAGCTTGGTGCTGGTGCATTCCTGGGCTACCAGGCTAACCCATACCTGGGCTTCGAGCTGGGCTACGACTGGTTAGGCCGCATGCCTAACAAAGGCGACCAAGTTAACGGCGCATTCAAAGCACAAGGCGTTCAGCTGGCAGCTAAACTGAGCTACCCAATCACTGACGATCTGGACGTGTACACCCGTCTGGGCGGCATGGTATGGCGTGCAGACTCTAAACAAGTTGATCTGCGTGATGGTAATCGCATCAGCAACCACGACACCGGCGTTTCTCCGCTGGCTGCAGTTGGTGTTGAATACGCACTGACCAAAAACTGGGCGACTCGCCTGGACTATCAGTGGGTTAACAACATCGGTGACGCAGGTACCGTTGGTGCGCGTCCAGACAACAGCATGCTGAGCGTCGGCGTGTCTTACCGTTTCGGTCAGGATGAAGAAGCAGCACCAGTTGTTGCTCCAGCACCAGCTCCAGCGCCAGTTGTAGAAACCAAGCGTTTCACTCTGAAGTCTGACGTGCTGTTCAACTTCAACAAAGCGACTCTGAAACCAGAAGGCCAGCAGGCTCTGGATCAGCTGTACAGCCAGCTGAGCTCAATGGATCCTAAAGACGGTTCTGTTGTTGTTCTGGGCTTCACTGACCGTATCGGTTCAGAGCAGTACAACCAGAAACTGTCTGAGAAGCGTGCTCAGTCTGTAGTTGATTACCTGGTCTCTAAAGGTATCCCTTCTAACAAGATCTCTGCACGCGGTATGGGCAAATCTAACCCAGTGACTGGCAACACCTGTGACAGCGTGAAAGGCCGTAATGCCCTGATCGACTGCCTGGCGCCAGACCGTCGCGTTGAAATCGACGTGAAAGGTATCAAAGACGTTGTGACTCAGCCACAGGCTTAAGTTATCACGCAATAAAAAACCCCGCTCTTGCGGGGTTTTTTTTATCTCTTTTCAACTGGCTAACAACACCATCATAGTGCACACATCAGCGCTATTCGTTCTCTGATCCGCCTTTACCCAGAATCGCCTGCAGATCCTGCTTAAGCGTTGACATCTGGCTGGCATACTTCTCTTTGTGCTCGGCATCTTCAATCAACTGCACAATGGTTTCTGATAGCGTGTTGCTGCGACGCTGCGCCAATCCTGCCAAACGCTGCCACACCAGATATTCCAGATCGATCGACTTCTTACGCGTATGCTGATGTTCCGCATTAAAATGCCGCTTACGGCGCGCACGAATAGTCTGCTTCAGCCGATTCTCGAGATCGGGATGAATGTGCTGAGCTATCCATTCCGCTACCTCTACTGGACTATTTTCCATCGCCAGTAAGGCATCCACCGCAGCCTGCGCGGCGCTGAGCTCAAGATGACGGGTGATCAATTCACCCTCCCGATGCTTTTTCACCAGGTATTTCCACTTCCATCCACTTTCAAGATTTTCGAGTTGCTGGTATTTCATCGGAATCTCATCGTGATCACGTAACAAACTAAGAATAACAGCTTTTTTCCCGGATGCAGCAAGGAAAAACATGTAGCGGTCATCACATTTTGGGCTGGAACTCCGCAGTGCTTAACAAGGTTGATTCCTGTATAATCTCGCTTTTCCTAAATCTGACTAATGCGAATATTTTGACCAGCACTCAAATTACGTGGCAAGCCCTGCAGCCGGATAGCATCCGCTACCAATCCATTTTCTCAAACGTCTCACTGGAAGATAGCGATAGTCTTGCCGCGGTTCAGCCGCGTCTGCTGAATGCGCTGGCGCATTTGCATCATCAAACCTTAGGTTTTCCTCTGTTGCTATTACGCAGTCAGGAAAACAGCGATTATCTCGCGTGCATCGCCGAAGCCGCACAGCGCTTCCAGCCCGAAGAGATTGCGCTGTATGGCGGTGACTATCATGTCATGGGCGACACGGTCAGCCTGATGCCGCCCAGCGATGCTAAGCGGCCATTCACCAGTCAGGGCGGTGTTCACTTTGCCGACTGGATTGAAGCAGAACAGCTGTTTGGTTGTGTGCGTCAGTACAAAGATCGTATTCAGCCCGAGCCGGGATTGATTCATCAAGCCAATGGCGGCACTTTAATCCTGTCCGTGAATACGCTACTGGCTCAACCACTGCTATGGCTGCGTCTGCGTAAGTGCATCGAGCAAGGCCGCTTTGACTGGTATTCGCAGGACGAACGCCAACCGTTGCCAGTGGCCATCCCTTCCCTGCCGCTGCAACTGCGCCTGGTACTTTGTGGCGATCGTGATGCGCTAGCCAGCTTCCAGGAATTGGATGCAGAAGTGCATGAAATGGCACTCTACAGCGAGTTCGAAGAGAACCTGCAGATCACTGATGAAGAGGACATGACCTTCTGGTGCCAGTGGACGCTCACACAAGCTGAACAAGCTGGTCTGGACCAGCCTGCAGCCGATTTCTGGCCGCTCTTGATCAATGAGGCGGTTCGCTTCACGGGCGATCAAGAAACCCTGCCGCTCTGCCCGCGCTGGTTACGCCGTCAGCTGCAGGAAACCGCGCTGCACGGTGACGTCATGAATGCTGAAGCATTGAAAGAAGCACTGGAAGCGCGCGAATGGCGTGAAAGCTACCTGGCCGACCGCATGCGTGACGAAATTCTGCTCAATCAGATTATGATTGAAACTGAAGGTGAAGTGGTGGGACAGATTAACGGTCTGTCTGTAGTGGAGTTTCCTGGTCATCCGCGTCCGTGGGGCGAGCCGTCACGTATCACCTGTGTTGTTCATCCGGGGGATGGCGAATTCACTGACGTTGAGCGTAAAGCCGAGCTGGGCGGTAATATTCATGCGAAAGGCATGATGATTATGCAAGCTTATCTGATCGCTGAACTTGAACTCGAGCAACAGCTGCCCTTCTCAGCCTCGTTAGTGTTTGAACAATCCTATTCCGAAGTGGATGGTGATAGCGCCTCACTGGCCGAACTCTGCGCGCTGATTAGTGCACTGGCCAATCAGCCACTAAGCCAGCATATTGCGGTGACCGGTTCCGTGGACCAATTTGGTAATGTGCAGCCTGTTGGCGGCCTGAATGAAAAAATCGAAGGCTTCTTCAGCATTTGCCAGTCACGCGAGCTGACCGGTAAACAAGGCGTTATTCTGCCAGCCAGTAATGTGCGCCATTTGAGCCTCAGCGAAGCTGTGGTTGATGCGGTGAAGCAAGAGCAATTCCACATCTGGGCAATTGAAAGCGTGGATGAAGCGTTACCCTTATTAACCGGCATCGCATGGCAAAGTGAGAGCGGCGAGTCACTGCTCAATACCATTCAGGAACGTATCGCACAGCTGAACCAGCAGGAAATTCGTCATCGTCCGTGGCCATTGCGCTGGCTCAACTGGTTTAACCACAGCTGATTGATTTGCCCAGCGTACAACTGTTCGCTAATATTCGGGCTTCACTAAAAGAAGGCATATTGAGAACATGGTAGATAAACGCGAATCCTATAGCAAAGAAGACCTGGTTGCCTCAGGTCGCGGCGAACTGTTTGGCGAAAATGGACCGCCGCTTCCCTCTGATAACATGTTGATGATGGACCGCGTGGTCATGATGACCGAAGACGGCGGTAAATTTGACAAAGGTTTTGTGGAAGCCGAACTGGATATCCGCCCTGACCTGTGGTTCTTCGATTGCCACTTTAAAGGCGATCCGGTCATGCCAGGCTGCCTCGGTCTTGACGCCATGTGGCAGTTGGTTGGCTTCTACCTCGGCTGGTTAGGCGCTGAAGGTAAAGGCCGCGCACTGGGTGTGGGCGAAGTGAAATTCACCGGTCAGGTACTGCCAACCGCGAAGAAAGTCACTTATAAAATTCACTTCAAGCGCGTGATCAACCGCAAGCTGGTGATGGGCGTGGCTGATGGTGAAGTCTTCGTTGACGGTAACCTGATTTACACCGCGACAGATTTGAAAGTGGGTCTGTTTAAAGACACCTCTGCTTTCTAATTCCCCAAACGAAAACCTCCGCATTCAGCGGAGGTTTCTTCCTTCAATTATGGACATCCGACAGTGCTAGGCCACCGCCGACCTGTCCTCCATGGCTTGACGCCAACCTCCCAACCAGTAAGACCGCGCATCGATCATTTGATAGGGGCATATCTCTTTTGAGCGGCCAGTAATACCCGCTTGATAGCCTCGTGAGTGTGCACGTTCCAGGCGGTCTCTTTTCTGTCTCTTCATGCCTCGATTCCCTCATTTCAGGTCTGGTGGATTCTGGGTGGAAAGAAAGAGTGGCGATATAATGTTCAACCACAGTAATGTTCTAACTCCTGGCAGAAGAAAGATCAATGCGCAAAATTCACGCCAATGTCATCATTTTGACGTTTAAACGACATCTATAATTGTCAATTCCGTGTATATCTGGCTGATTAGACGATAAAAAAAGCCCCTGATTTGATGTCCGTCACACAACGGCAAATCAGGGACTTAGCATAAGCATCGAACAAATCTTAATTTAGCGAAATGACACTTTTTGCGATTTGTTGTGCTGTTTGCTGCCAGCCGATAGCCAGAGTACGCACCAGCGCATCATAGCCATCTTCATTTTGCGGCAGAGTCAGATTAAAGCCATGTTTGATTAAGCGCCCTTGATGTTGCAGGAGCCATTCTCCGCTCACCACAACCTGGCCATCATAGCGACCCTGGAAACCGGTCACATTTACCGTCAAAGTATCGTGGCTCTCACCTAACGGAGCACTGGCAACAATTCGGCCCGGCAGTGCTTTGCTGAGGTTGCTGATCAATGTCTGTTGTAGTTGTTGATCCAGCGGACTGGCCCACAAGTTATTGGCAGCAATCACATACTTTACATCGCTGGTTTGATACACCAAACCATTCCCTGCCATATAATCCGGAACCGATACCTGCTCGACCCAAATCATTGGCTGGTTGCCGCTGGATGCGCTGTCTACACGCGCGACATTGCTGCCCGCAGGCAGTTGATAATAGGTGTTTTCGATGGTGCTGCTACAACCTGCCAGGAGCAGCATCGCACCAATAATCAGCCCTTTTTTCACTGTTTCGCCCTCTTTGGCTGGGGATCCTGGCCCGGTTTGGCTTCAAACACCAATGCATTGCTCTTGGTATTGAGCGTTTTCAGCACCGGCTGCAATTCGCGCAGCACCTGGTCAAGTCGCTGCATGTCTCCCACCAGTTTGTTATAAGCCGGTGAACCCGGCTGCAAGCCTTTCATGCTGCGATTCAACTCGCGCAGCGTCTGCTGCATATCTTCTGGCAGCGTTTTCATCGCCGGGCTGGCAGTGATGTGATTGAGGTTATCCAGGGTTTTCTGCAATTGCTGCATCGTACGCTGGCTCTCTTTCAGGGTGCCTGTCGCTTCGGTGATCATCGGGTTCAATGGCAGACCGTTGATCTTATCCAGCGCTGCTGTGAGCTTCTGCTGAATCTGACTTAATCCACCACTGACCGTTGGAATCACCTCCAGGCCCGCAATCTCATTTGGACCTTTATACGCCGGTGCGTTGTCATAGAAGTCCAGATCGATATACAGCGCACCCGATAAGAGGTTACCGGTTTTCAGCGTAGCGCGCAGACCCCGCTTCTTGCCATCCTGCAGATGCTGCTCAAGATTGAAATCTCCGCCCAGACGGCTGATAAAGCGATCCGGTTCGATACGAATCAATATCGGAACACGATAATCGTTATTCAACGCCTGATTGACACCTGGAATGGTGTAAGGCACTTGCGAGACGGTACCCAGACGAATGCCGCGGAACTCAACCGGTGCGCCTACCTGCAAGCCACGAATCGAATCGGTAAAGAACAGCAGGAAATCGGTGTGGGTGGTATATAACGAATCCTGGATGCTGCGCTGATCGTCAAACAGATGGTATTCCGCTTTATTTTCGGCGATCTGCCCCAGCTCCGCGCCATCTGGCACATCAAAACTAACGCCACCGCTAAACAGCGTCGTCAGTGAACCCATTTCCACCCGCATGCCCGAGGCAGACATATCGACGGCGATACCGCTGTCTTTCCAGAAACGGACATTGGTCGTGATCAGACGATCGTACGGAGCGGCGATGAACAGTTGATAGGTCATCATGCGTTTATCGGTATCAAAGGTGCTGGATTCCACCGTACCCACGCGATAGCCACGGAACAGCACCGGATCGCCCGCATTAAGCTGTCCGGCTTTTTTACTGTCGAGTGTGATGCGAATGCCTTTGGCATCCGGCGGTGCCAGAGGTGGCGCATCCAGCAGTTGATAGCGCTCCGGTTGATCGCCCTTCGTACCTGGCTGCAATTCAATATAGGCACCCGAGAGTAATGTGCCGAGACCGGTAATCCCTTCGCGCCCGATTTGCGGTTTCACCACCCAGAATACGCTGTCGCCATGCAACAGTTTTTCCATCCCAGAATTGAGGCGTGCTTTGATCTCAACATGGTGCAGATCGTCAGTTAATACTGCACTTTCCACTACGCCAACATTGACACTGCGGCTCTTAATGGTGGTTTTTCCGGCTTCTATACCCTCAGCGCTTTCGGTGATCAACGTCACCTCCGGACCCTGATGGCTGAAATGATAAAATAAGATCCAGCCACCAATGAATAGCGTGACGATGGGTACGATCCAGACCGGTGACCAGCGTTTAATCTGGTCGACCTTAGCAGTCCCGTGATGGTTGTCCGTCAAGACGCGGCTCCTTTCGTTCAGTTTCCCGTAATCGATCCCAAATCAGGCGCGGATCAAACGTCATCGCTGCAAACATGGTAAGAATCACTACCATGGCAAACAATAGCGCGCCTGGCGCAGGGTAAACACTCATTAGCTGCCCCATCCGCACCAACGCGGATAACACAGCGATGACAAACACATCAATCATTGACCAACGGCCAACAAACTCCACCACCTCATACACCACGTGCATCTTCTCATCATCACGTCGACCGCGACCACTGGCGTGCCAGCAAAGCCAGGCAATCGCCAGCATCTTGAGTGAAGGCACCATGATACTGGCGATAAAGATCACCAGCGCCACTGGCCAGGAACCATCGCTCCACAGCAGAATCACCCCGGCCATAATGTTCGAGGGATACTGCGAGCCAAGCGTTTCGGTGACCATAATCGGCATGATGTTTGAGGGAATGTAGAGCATCACCGAGGTGATCAAAAGTGCCAGCGTCCATTGCAAGCTGTGCTTACGTCGCGGTGCAGCGACCACGCCACAGCGAGGACACTCAGCCTGCCCGACAGATAAGATAGCGGTACAGCAAGGGCAACTGCGCAATCCCTGCTTCAACCCACTGATTCCGGCTTGCGGCACCATCGGCAATGCCGGGAGTGGACCCATGCTCTGCCACACCCATCGCCGATCCACACACTGAAATGCGCGCAGCTGTAATACACAGAATAGACACCACGGCCAGAAACTGCTTCCAAGGCCAATTTCGCCGTAGGCCATCAGCTTCACAAAGCTCACCAGCACGCCTGCCATAAAGATCTCGGCCATGCCCCAACTGCGCAGCTGGAATAAAATACGCGCCAGCCCAAGGCGCAGACTGTGCGGCATACGCACGCGATTCACCAACAGCAGAATGGTGATCATGCAGAATGCGGGAATCCCCTGTACAAACAGCAGAAACAGTGTCGCCAGGCTGCGGTAATCTTCACGATCCATCACCGCGGGAATTTCGAGCAGCGAGATTTGGCTGCTCAGCCCGGCCACATGCATATTGATAAAGGGAAATAGATTCGCCAGCACCAGCATAAACAGTGCCGCGAAAGCGTACCCGGTAGGACGTTTTCGCGGCTCATGCCAGTTAGCGGTCAGCGTGGTATGACAACGTGGGCAGCGCGCGCGACTGCCCACCGGCACGGCAGGCAATTTTACGGTTAAATCACACTGTGGACAGAGCATCCACTGGTGCGCCTGATCCGTTGCACACATACTGACTTCCTCTGTGTTACGCGCCGTTTTTCAGCGCTTCCAACTCTTCCCAGCGCTCAAACGCCACTTCCAGCTCTTTTTCCGTCTGCGCTAACGCATCCAGAACCGGTTGAGTTTTGTCGTGCGGCTGGCTGAAAAAGTCCGGATGGCTCATTTTCGCCTGCAGTTCGCCGATACGTGTTTCCAGTTGCTCCAGTTTTTGCGGCAGCTGTTCCAGTTCACGCGTCAGGTTATAGCTGAGTTTGTTCGCGCTACGTTTTGGCTCCTGATTTTTCTCTGCCGCTTTGGGCGCAGCGGATGCGGTTTTCACCGTAGCGGACTTGGTTTGCTTATAGGCGCTACGCTGCAACTGCGCATCGTGATAGCCGCCGACAAAGGCACCAATCTCACCGTTGCCTTCAAAGATCCAGCATTCGGTCACGGTGTTATCGACGAATTGACGATCGTGGCTCACCAGCATCACGGTGCCCTGATAACCATCCACCAGCTCTTCCAGCAGCTCCAGCGTTTCGACGTCCAGGTCGTTGGTCGGTTCATCGAGAATCAACAGGTTGCTAGGTTTCAGGAACAAACGCGCTAACAGCAGGCGGTTACGCTCACCACCGGATAACGCACGCACTGGCGTCATCGCACGCTTCGGATGGAACAGGAAGTCCTGCAGATAGCCCAGCACATGGCGCGGCTTACCGTTGACCATCACTTCCTGTTTACCTTCCGCGAGGTTATCCATCACGGTACGATCCGGATCCAGTTCAGCACGGTGCTGATCGAAGTACGCGATCTCCAGCTTAGTCCCGCAGTGCACGCGACCACTGTCCGCTTTTAACTCATCCAGCATCAGACGCAGTAAGGTGGTTTTACCACAGCCGTTCGGGCCAATCAGGGCGATCTTATCGCCGCGCTGCACCTGAGTGGAGAAATCGCGCACCAGCGTTTTGCCATCCACGCTGTAATTGACGTTTTCCATCTCAAATACAATCTTACCTGAGCGAGCGGCTTCGCCGACCTGCATGTTGGCTTTGCCCATCACATCACGGCGTTCTGAACGTTCACGACGCAGCGCTTTTAATGCGCGCACGCGGCCTTCATTACGGGTACGGCGCGCTTTGATGCCCTGGCGAATCCAGACTTCTTCCTGCGCCAGCTTGCGGTCAAACTCCGCGTTCTGCATCTCTTCGACGCGCAGTGCTTCTTCTTTACCCAGCAGGAATTGATCGTAATCGCCCGGCCAGGAAACCAGTTTACCGCGGTCGAGATCGACAATGCGCGTCGCCATATTGCGGATAAACGAACGGTCGTGCGAGATAAACACGATGCTGCCGGTAAAGGTCTTGAGGAAGGTTTCCAGCCAGTTGATAGTTTCAATATCGAGGTGGTTAGTCGGTTCATCAAGCATCAGCACGCGTGGATTGCTCACCAGCGCACGGCCCAGCGCGGCTTTACGCAGCCAGCCACCGGAGAGTGAGGAAAGCTCAGTGTCAGCTTCCAGACCAATCTGCTGCAATACGTCATTGATACGGCTATCGAGCTGCCACAAATTCTGATGATCCAGAATGGTTTGCAGACGACCCATTTCGTTGAGGTTTTTCTCGCTCGGATCTTCCATCACCAGATGAGAAATCGCGTGATAAGCTTTCAGATGCTCAGCCTGCTCCGCAACGCCCTCCGCCACAAAATCGTAGACTGAACCGGTAATGTTCCGAGGTGGGTCCTGTTGCAGGCGCGCCACCACTAAATCTTGTTCGTAAATAATGCGGCCATCATCCAGCGGTTGTTCGCCATTGATGATTTTCATTAATGTGGATTTACCGGCACCGTTACGGCCCACCAGACAGACGCGTTCGCCCTCTTCGATGTGCAGTTCGGTGTTATCCAACAGCGGCGCATCGCTGAATGAGAGGTAAGCGCCATGGATACTGATCAGTGACATAAAACTTATTCCTTACCGGCGTGGCTAACCAGCCAGCAGTTGTGAATTTGACGGTTGCGTGCGAAATCTTGCGACAACGTTTTTTGGGTAATTTCCTGCGCCTGTAAGCCCAGAGCGGCTAAACCGTCCAGGTCCATTTTGAAACCGCGCTTGTTATTCGAGAACATAATGGTGCCACCGCGACGCAGCAGACGTTTCAGATTCTGCATCAGCATCATGTGGTCACGCTGCACGTCAAAATCGTCTTCCATTCGTTTGGAATTCGAGAAAGTCGGCGGATCGATGAAGATCAAATCAAATTGTTCGTCACTTTCACGCAGCCAGCTCAGACAATCGGCGTGCATCAGTCGATGCTGACGTCCGGTCAGACCGTTAAGACGCAGGTTGCGCTCGGCCCACTCCAGATAAGTGCGAGACATATCCACGGTGGTGGTGGTTTTCGCACCGCCTAACCCGGCGTGCACGCTGGCGGTGCCGGTGTAGGCAAACAGGTTAAGGAAGTCTTTACCCGCGCTCATTTTGCCCAGCATTTGGCGGGCCAGACGGTGATCCAGGAACAAACCGGTGTCAAGATAATCGGTCAGATTCACCAGCAGACGCGCGTCAAACTCCTGTACTTCGAAGAAGTCGCCCTTTTCTCCCAGCTTCTGATACTGATTTTTACCCTTCTGACGCTCACGGGTTTTCATCACCAGTCGATTGGCCGGAATCTCCAGCACGCTCAGCGTCGCGCTGATCACATCAAACAGACGCTGACGTGCTTTATTGGCATCCACGGTTTTCGGTGGTGCATATTCCTGAATCACCACCCAGTCGCCGTAGCGGTCTACCGCGACGTTGTATTCCGGCAAGTCGGCATCGTACAAGCGATAGCATTCAATGTTGGACTGCTTCGCCCACTTTTCCAGCTTCTTGATGTTCTTACGCAGACGGTTGGCAAAGTCTTCGGCAATTTGCGCGCTACCTTCACCGCTGGTTGCGGCCAGCTGATAGTTTTTCTGCACACATTCCAGTGGGCCATTTTTGGCTTTGAACTGGCGGTCGGCGCGCAGTTGCAGGCAGCTTAGCAATTCCGGCGACGCACTAAACAGAGACAGATTCCAGCCGCCGAACTGCTGTTTCATAATGCGTCCCAGCAGGCTGTGCAACGCAATCAACGCGGGTTCGCTTTCCAGACGTTCACCGTAAGGCGGGTTGCTCAGCACGGTGCCGGTGATCTCCTGGCCCGCCAGCGGGTTCTTCAGCTTAATCACATCCTGCTGGGCAAAAGTGAACAGCTCGAACACGCCAGCACGACGCGCATTGGCTCGCGCGGATTCCAGCACGCGGCTGTCATTGTCGTAACCGAAGAAGCGCGCGGTCGTGGCCGCCGTCCCCACACGGGCACGCTCTTTCGCCTCAGCCAGTACTTCCTGCCAGACCGCCTGATTATGGTTTTTCCAGCGGTTGAAACCCCAATGAGTACGCAGCAAGCCCGGCGCGCGATCGGTAGCGATCAGCGCCGCTTCCAGCAGTAAAGTACCAGAACCGCACATCGGATCGATCAATGGCGTGGTGCTCTGCCAACCAGAACGCATCACAATCGCGGCCGCCAGCGTCTCTTTCAGCGGTGCCTGGCCGGTTTGCTGACGATAGCCACGCTGATGCAGCGCATCGCCACTCAGATCCAGTGCGATGCTGACACGATCTTTATTCAGCCACGCATTAATGCGAATGCCAGGCTGTTCACGGTCCACGCTCGGACGCTCCAGATTCTGACGCGTAAAGCTGTCAACGATCGCATCTTTAATACGCAACGCGCCGAACTGGCTGTTACGGATCACCTCATTGGTGCCGCTAAAGTGAATCGCAAAGCTGGTGCTGCTGTCGAACATCTCGGTCCAGGGAATGCTCTGCGCGCCCACATACAGGTCGAGATCGCTCCAGACGCCAAATTCTCCCAGCGGCAGCAAAATACGCGAAGCCAGTCGGCTCCACAGCAGGCTTTGGTACATCACACGGTCATCGGCACGGAAGTGGACGCCGCCCTGCACCACCTGCAAATCCTGCGCACCCAGCGCGTCCAGCTCAGTTTTTAACAGCTCTTCGAGCCCACGCGCCGTACTGGCAAACAGAGAATTCA
>NZ_DAMDQC010000034.1:0-33788 GCF_032082325.1 Pantoea sp. CTOTU50773
AGAGAATTCAAACCTCCGACCCACGGGTCCCAAACCAGTTGCGATACCAAGCTGCGATACTCGCCGAAGGGGGCGAAAATTAATACTCCCCCTTGGGAGCATCAATCCCTATTCCATAAAAACCGCCAGATCGCCTGGAAAGCAAACAGCGCCGCAAAAAGCCCAGCCGCTCAACACCTTCCAGAAAACCCTTACAACGCTTTAGCAGGCGTCGCCGCTGGTGCCTGACACCAGTTATTCGCCGCTTTAATCCCGCCATCCGGCGAACTGTAGCCCAGGCAGCCTAAAATGGTATCGAACAACTCAACATGACGATGGGTTTTCCCTACGCGCTGCTGCGCCTGCAAACGCTCGAAGTTACTGCGGTTGGTGGGATCTTCGAGATATTTATCAGAGGCCCAAACCATCATCGGCACGCGGAACTGCTCCGGCGGCGCCATCTCACGCGGCGTGCCGTGTAAGTGCATATTATCGCTGATCGACTCACCATGATCGGCGGCATAAAACACAATCGCCTTCTTATCACGCAACTGATCGAGCACGCTATCCAGCATGGTATCGACGTAAAGAATCGAGTTGTCATAAGCATTGATCAACTGCGCTTTACTACAGGTCTCATCCACGCCCATACATTCCGGCTGATAACGGGCGAAGCTGCGCGGATAGCGCTGTGAATACAGATAATGCGAACCCTTAGTGTGCAACACCACCAGATGCTTACCTTTCGGGAAACGTTGCAGCGAGGCCTGCAGTTCTGGCACCAGCAGCATGTCATCCACCGCTTTACCCTGATTACGCTTCTCAGAACCAATCTGCTCACGGAACGAGAAATTATTCACATCGGCGTTATCGTAGAACCACACTTCACTCTGCATGGCGAACAGCTCAGAGGTAAAGCCCAGCTCCTTCATCACCGCAAAAACGTTCTGCTCTTTCAGCGTGCGGCCAGGATTATCCATGGTGCCGCCCTCGCGCACGAACATGCAGCGCAGCGACAGCTTAGTGGCGGTATCGCAAGACTCACCGCGGAACGCCACCAGGTTTTTCTCTTTAGAAAGCTTCGGCGTGGTATCGCGGTCATAGCCCAGCAAACCCATGTGGTCCCAGCGCGTGGTCTCGCCAATCACAAACACCACATAGGTATCATCAATGCCCGGCGGTGCCACGTAAGTAAACTTCTTCGCTGGATCGAGCAGTTCCGCCCCATCCATCTCTTCATCGACTTTGGTCCAGGCAAACAGACCTAGCGCCGCAATCCAGTTAGAAGGCAAATACGAGTGCGCCACCACCCCGCCGTAACTTGGCAGGTCGATATTGGTGATCTCTTCATTCACTTTTTGCAGTTTGTCGAAGTAGCGAATCGGCAACCACACCAGCGCTACGCTCAACAGCATGATCAGCGCAGGCTTCAGACGCTGGCCCGGCGTTTTCAATTGCTCAATCAAGGTCTGGCTAAGGTTATTACGCCAAATCAGCAGCAGCGGCAGCGCGCTGACCAGCACCATCCACAGCACAAAGCGCATGCCGACCACTTCTTTAGAGAGATCGACATCAGTGGTCATCACTGAGGCCACGATGCCGTAGCCGATCACCACATTAAAGAAAGCCATGTAATAGGCGGCAGCCACGGAAATTACCACGGTTAACGTGGCAAGGATGCGATAAACCCACTTACCGCCCAGCGATAGCAGACGCATCAGGAAAAACGTCAGCAGCACCGCAGCGGTCACTTCTGCGACCGCAGAAAGCCAGTTAGAGAGGGTGGATTTCGTTAGGAAGCCGTCAAATCGGCGATAAAAAATTGGCAAATTCAACAAGATGCCGAGATAGAGCGCAAGCAACAGCGACAGCTTTTGCTGCGTTAACGTTTTGATATAATTCATTTACTTATTCATTCCTGACCCGGTGTCAATAAACCAACCTTAAATGGGACTATTTAAAGTCAATAGAGTTCGTCCGTGAGCGAGAAAAGCGCAAGCAACGAGCAGGAACGGGACGAATCTGAACCGGAACGGCAATGAAGGCGCATGCAGCGCAGCAGTAGAACATTTAACCAATGGTAAGACCAGACAATAATTGATCTGACCCCATAAAATGATAAAAGGCCCCTGATGGAGCCTCTCTTTGGACTGGCAGCGACCTTAGTTGAGGATATTCAGAGTCACATCAATGTTGCCGCGCGTGGCGTTAGAGTACGGGCAAACAATGTGTGCCGCATCCACCAGTTTCTGCGCTTCGGCTGCATCCATCTCTGGCAGGTGGATGTTCAGTTTAGCTTCGATACCAAAACCGGTTGGAATTGGGCCGATACCGACTTCGCCTTCAATCCACGCATCTTTTGGCATGGTGATTTTGTCACGGCCAGCCACAAACTTCATCGCACCGAGGAAGCACGCTGAGTAACCCGCGGCGAACAGCTGCTCTGGGTTAGTGACTTCGCCGCCTGCGCCGCCCATCTCTTTTGGCACGCCCAGTTTCACATCCAGCACGTTGTCAGACGAAGTCGCACGACCATCACGGCCGCCGGTGGCTTTGGCTTTTGCGGTATAAACAACTTTATCTAAAGACATATTAACCTCACTATTCGCTATATAATCGCGCACTATATATCTATGCGCAGTTTTGACGTTGATATCCAGGATGCCGCATTGGCGACATCCAAAATGCTTTATTTGGCGCGGTTAAGATTGGTGCGCAAATCGTCCAGCTGATTTTTCAAAGCAATCAAGGTGTCATCGTCACAGGCGGTGGCACAGCGTACCGCCTCGGGAATGCTTTGTGCTCGTTCACGCAGCGCACGACCTTCATCTGTCAGGGTCACCACCACCTGGCGCTCATCGCGACGCGAACGCTGACGGCGTAACAAACCCGCGGCTTCTAAGCGTTTCAGCAGCGGCGTCAGCGTGGCTGAATCAAGGAAAAGCTGCTCGCCAATCTCCGTTACGGTCACATCATCCTGATTCCACAGCACCAGCATCACCAGGTATTGCGGATAGGTAATCTCCAGCTCAGCCAGCAGCTGGCGATAGACTTTGTGCATCGCCAGATTCGCCGAATAGAGCGCGAAGCAGAGGTGTTGATCAACCTGGAGTGGCGTCTGCTGCACTTTTTTGTCATCTTGATTACTGTTCATGCGATTCAATATAGATAGCGCGCTAGATAATTGCAAGCAACTTTATTCCGGAGTGTTAAAGATGCGTGATTCACTGGAAGAGCAAGCGCGCCGTTATGCCACGCAGGCACATGCTGCTGCGGGTCAGCGTCGCAAATACACCGATGAGCCTTACATAGTGCACCCAGCTGCGGTGGCCGAACTGGTGCGCAGCGTCACCGATGATGAACAGATGATTGCCGCCGCCTGGCTGCATGACACCGTGGAAGATACCCCGAGCACGTTACAGGACATTGAGAGCCATTTTGGACAGCGCGTCGCGCAGTTGGTCGACATGCTGACTGACAGCGCGCAGCCCGAGGCGAAAAACCGCGCCGCCCGCAAACTGGCGCACTTCCGCCATACCGCCGAAGCCTGTCCCGATGCGCAAACCATCAAGCTGGCCGATATCATCGACAACACCCGCGCCATTGTGCATTTCGATCCCGACTTTGCACGTATCTACCTGATTGAAAAACAGATCCAGATTCAGTTGTTGAATCAAGGCGATCCGCAATTGTGGCAGCAGGCAGAGCAGATCATTCAGCAAGGCATTGATCAGCTGGCGCAGCCACCACACAGCGTGCCAGAGAGTTGGTTTGTGAAACAGGCGGCGAAATACGGCGGATTGAGCTAAAAAAAACCCGCCGTGCAGGCGGGTCAGAGAACCGATAGTCTTTTTACTCGAGCAACTGCCGCCCCAGGTAGGGATTCGCTTGCAGCAGTTTCATCAGTTTACGTGCCGTAGCGGATGGGCGCGTGCGTTGCGCCTCCCAACTTTTTACAGATGAAACGCTCACCCCCATCACGCGGGCGAACTCATCCACCTGCATGCCGGTCATTTCGCGTAAACGCTGTGGCTCGGGAACGGATACTGCGTTGAGTGTAATTTCTGATACGGAAGGCTGTGCATCACGTGTCAAAACAATCTGCTCAAGGCTACTCAATAACTCGACCATTGGATCTTTTATTTCCATAGAGAACTCCTTAAAACTCACTATGAAGCACGTGAAAGTAGAGAGGTAAGCGCCACCAGGCGCTGAAACCCGGCCAAGTCAGGCTGTATCCCGCAGCGGTCTTTTCGATTTTTTATTAAACCGTTACGGGACACAGCCTGTTGCACACTGCGAAAAGATGTCATGGCAATGCAACAATCAGCCGGGTTACTAATTATGGGTCAAATCCCCGGCTTTGCTGCCTGATTACTGATTATTTTTTATTCTTACTTATGCCGCAGAAGGATCGATCACCATAAGTAACTGACCCGCCTGCACTTGCTGCCCAGCCTGCCGATAGAAACTATGGATTTTTCCACTGACTGGCGCCACGATCGGGATTTCCATCTTCATAGATTCGAGAATGCCTACCGTGGCACCCGCTTCAATCTCACTGCCTTCGTCAACCAACCATTGCCACACGCTGCCCGCCACCAGGCTCTCTACCGGGCTACACCCTGCAGGCACCGTAATCTCTTCAATACTCTGTTCCTGCAGCTGACTGTCGAAGGTGAATTGCCCTTCTGCTCGCCAGCACGCCAGTTCACAGTCAAAAGCCTGCTGACGTTGCTGCTGGAAGGCGTCGATTTCCTCCGCCTGCTCCACCAGCATCGCCTGATAATCTGCAAGGCGGAATTCGCCCTCTTCGCTCCGCAGCGGATAGTCACCCCACGGGAAACGCTCGCGAATGCTGAGCAATTCCTCGGCGCTGACCGGATAAAAACGGATTTGATCAAAGAAGCGCAGCAGCCACGGCTGTGTGAAGGCCGAGGTTTGTCGATCGCGGTTCCACATCTGCATGGTGCGCCCGACAAACTGATAACCGCCCGGCCCTTCCATGCCATAGACGCACATGTAAGCGCCGCCAATACCTACCGAGTTTTCTGCTGTCCAGGTGCGCGCCGGATTGTACTTCGTGGTCACCAGGCGATGACGCGGGTCGAGCGGCGTCGCCACGGGCGCACCGAGATAGACATCGCCCAGCCCCATCACCAGATAGGCGGCGCTGAACACGATCTCCTTCACCTCATCAATGCTGGCCAGACCATTGATGCGGCGGATAAATTCTATATTGCTAGGGCACCACGGCGCATTGGGGCGTACCGACTGACTGTAGCGGGTTATCGCCTCACGGCAGGCCGCATCGTCCCAGCTGAGCGGTAACCACACAGTACGCGAGGGCACAGCGGCCTCGCTGAGGTCGCCTAGCGCATGATCAATGTGCAAAATTTGCGCCAACAGCTCACTTCTCACACAGTGTTGTGCGTCGTAATGCACCTGTAGCGAACGGATGCCCGGCGTTAATTCCAGCTGACCCGGCAGAGAATGGGCTTCCAGCTGTTGCATCAGCGCGTGCACGCGGAAACGCAGGGCGATATCCAGCATCAAATCGCCATACTCTACCAGCAGAAAACGGTCACCTGCTGCACGCACACTGAGCGATGGGCGGCCATTTTCTGCCGCCTGATGGTGCAATAGTGGATCAATAAGGGGCAGCGCAGCGTTCACTGTAAGCGGTACGGATTGCAGTTTGATGATCGCTTCACGCTCTGCCTGCGCCAGTTGATCCGCACTGCTGAGATCGATCGGCAGGAAGCGCACGCGATCCCCTGCTTTGAGCTGTCCCAGCTTCCACAGATCGGCTTCGATCACCGTGGCCGGGCAGACAAAGCCACCGAGCGAAGGACCGTCCGGGCCGAGGATCACCGGCATATCGCCGGTAAAATCCACCGTGCCAAAGGCATAGGCGTTGTCGTGAATATTGGAAGGATGCATGCCCGCTTCACCGCCGTCGCTGCGCGCCCAGGTCGGTTTCGGTCCGATCAGGCGAATGCCGGTACGGCTGGAGTTATAATGCACCTGCCACTCAGCGGCAAAGAACGCCTCGATGTCATCATCGGTAAAGAAGGTCGGTGCGCCGTGCGGGCCGTAAATCACCCGCAGCTGCCATTCGCCGTTGAGTTCCGGCACCAACTCGCGAGGCAAGTCTGCCGTTGCCAGCACCTGCGGTTCGGCAAGATGCAATACATCGCCCGCCCGCAAAGCCCGCCCGGCGTGACCGCCAAACTTGCCGAGCGTAAAGGTGCTGCGGCTGCCAAGATAGCGCGGCGTATTCAAGCCGCCCGCCAGCAGCAGATAGCTGCGGCACCCTTCTCTCACATCGCCCAGCGTCAGGGTTTGCCCGGCCTGCGCGGTGACAATCTGATGCATCGTTAACGGCTGCAGATCCAGCTGCGCGGCAATCGGTGCGCCGGTCAGAACAAAACTGCACGCCTGATTAAAACGCAGCGTGGGACCGCGTAAGGTAATCTCCAGCCCCGCCGCCTGCGCGTCGTTATTCAATAAGCGATTACCCAACTGGAACGCGCGGATGTCAAACGGGCCAGACGGCGGCACACCGACATGCCAGTAACCGACACGGCCAGGCGCATCCTGCACCGTGGTCAAGGTGCCGCCGCTGAGGATATCCAGCGTGGGCGGTTGCCACTGCACGCCGCCCAACGTGGCGGTGATGATGCGGCCCTGCTGCACTTCCGGCAGGGAACAGAGATGGCGCAACCACAGCAGATTGGTTTCGATACCGTACAGCTCGGTGGCGTCCAGCACCTGTGCCAGACTGCGCAATGCCACCTCACGGCTGGCCGCATGCACAATCACTTTCGCCAGCATCGGATCGTAGAACGGCGATACTTCCATGCCGGTTTCCACGCTGCTGTCAATGCGCAGCGTGGCGTCCTCACTTTCCGTCGGGAACTGGACGTGACTGAGCAAACCGGCACTGGGCTGGAACTGTTTGGCCGGGTCTTCAGCGTACAGGCGCACCTGAATCGCATGGCCTTGCGCTTCGGTCGATAAGGTGTGCAGCGGCGGTAACGTTTGTTGTGCCAGCTCCACCATCCAGCGTACCAAATCCACGCCATACACCATTTCAGTGACGCCGTGCTCCACCTGCAAACGGGTGTTCACTTCAAGAAACCAGAACTGTTGGCTGGCATCATCGTAGACATACTCCACGGTGCCCGCGCTGCGGTAGTTGACCGCACGCGCCAGTCGCACCGCAGTTGCTTGTAGCTCAGCGCGAACCGCCGCACTCAATCCCGGTGCGGGCGTCTCTTCCAGCACTTTTTGATTGCGGCGCTGAGCAGAACAGTCACGCTCGCCAAGGGCAATCACATTGCCAGCACCATCGCCAAAGATCTGCACCTCAATGTGGCGCGCGCGGGCGATAAACTTCTCTAAAAATACGCCATCGTCGGCGAAATTATTGCCTGCCAGTCGTTTAACACGCGTAAACGCCGCATTGAGCTGTTCGGCATCATCACAACGCTGCATGCCAATACCGCCGCCACCGGCGGTGCTTTTCAGCATTACCGGGTAGCCAATCTTCTCCGCCATCACTCGCGCTTCGTCCAGCGAAGTCAGCAAACCACTGCCCGGCAGCAGCGGCACCTGATTCTCCTGTGCCAGCGCACGCGCACGATGTTTTAAACCGAACGCGGCCATCTGCCCGGCACTCGGCCCGAGGAACTGCACGCCGGCCGCTTCACAGCGCGTCACAAACTCGGGATTTTCGCTGAGGAATCCGTAACCGGGATGCACTGCCTGCGCCCCGCTCTGTGCGGCAATTTCCAGTATTTTTTGCTGATTAAGATAAGTGTCTCGCACCTGCCCCTCGCCCAGCGACCAGGCTTCATCGGCCAGTCGCACATGGCGCGCGTGGCGGTCGGCTTCGGCATACACCGCAATCGCGCGGATGTTCATCGCTTGCAAGGTACGGATGATGCGCACAGCAATCGCGCCACGGTTGGCAATCAATACGCGATCAATCATGAGTGAAATCTCTTATTACGGCAGGTCGTCCTGCAGGGACAATGACGGCTTAAAAACGGGTCGTCCCGTTGCGTCAAAGATTCACCACACGCTGACTAAGATCGGCGTCGGGTTGTAACCGTTACAGGGATTGTTGAGCTGCGGGCAGTTGGAGATCAGCACCAGGATATTCATCTCCGCCACCATCTCGACGTATTTACCCGGTGCAGAAATGCCATCGGCGAAGGTCAAACCACCGTCGTGCGTCACCGGCACGTTCATAAAGAAGTTGATGTTGTGGGTGATATCGCGACGCGTCAGGCCAAATTCTGGCTTCTCGGCCACCGCCAGCATCCAGCTGTCACGGCAGGAATGCATATGGCGCTTCTCCTGGTCGTAGCGCACGGTGTTGCTTTCACAGGAGCAGGCGCCGCCCAACGTATCGTGGCGACCACAGGTATCGGCAGTTATCGTCAGCATCGGGCGATCCAAGTTGGAACGCAGCACGCTGCCCGCACTGAGGAACACATTCTTTTGCCCGCGCAGCGTATCGCTCATGCTGTAACGCTCGGCAGTGTCGTCGCCGTTGAAGAACAGGGTATCGGCAGCCTGATTCCCTTCCAGATCGGTGATACGCAAGGTCTGGCCCGCTTCGATGCGCTGCAGCCAGTAATCACCGGCGTTCACCTGCTGCTGGAATGGCGCTTCGGCGGAATTGAGTAAGCTTTCAGTGATCATCAGATTTCTCCTTGCAGCTGATAGAGTGCGTTGTTGCGCAGTCCGCGCTGGTTTTCGGCACGCGCCAGGCAAATGTCCGGCAGCGGCGCGCGCTGGGCGTCCAGTGCGATCTGCACCGGCTGGCGCGGATATTCGCTGCTGGCATTCAGCGGATGCGGGCAGGTGTGCAGGATCACCAGCGTGTCCATGGCAAAGCGCAGTCGCACCTGTGCACCCGGCGCACCCTGCTGTTCCAGTTGCAGCGTACCGTTATCATCGGCGCGCACCCTGGCAAACAGGTTGAGGCAGGAGGCGACATCTCGCTGGCCAAGCCCGTATTTCGCCAGCTCGACGAGGAAGCTGTCGTAGCCGTTTTGATGGCGCAGATTGCGCGCCTGCTGATAGTCGCTGGCGCCGAAGCGTGCGGCAGTGTGCTCAGCATTTAAGGTGCCGCAGACGCTCTCATGCCAGCCGAAGCTGTCTTCTTCGATGCCGCAAAAAATGCGCCCCATATCGGAATAAAGGCAGTGCCCGACCGTCAGGCGGAAAGTGTGCTGGCACTTCAGCGTATCGGGCGCGTTGTAGCGCTCCAGCAGATTTTCCGGGTTGTAGAACAGCATGCCGACGTTGGCACCGCCTTCAATATCGGTCAGTGTCAGCGCCGTACCGCTGCGCATCACCAGCGACCAGTGCGATCCCGCCGGTAACAGGGTTTGATAAGCATTCATGTGGTGCTCCTTTAAGCCACCTGCGGCTCAGATGGCAGCGCAACATCAGGCTGTGTGCGATCCAGCGGCAGGTCGTAAGTGATAGTCGCGCCCCAGGCTTGCGGCGCGTGCGGGTCATGACGCAGTTTGTCGAACACCAGCAGGCGCGAAGCCAGGCTGAAGCCCTCTTTCAGGTCATGCGTGATCATAAAAATGGTCAGGTTGTGCTGCTGCCACAGGCGGGTAATCAGCTGGTGCATTTCACTGCGGATACCGGGATCGAGCGCACCAAACGGCTCATCAAGCAGCAGGATACGCGGCTGTTTCATCAGCGCCTGTGCCAGCGCCAGGCGTTGCTGCATGCCGCCCGAGAGCTGGTGCGGGTATTTGTTTTGCGCATGCTCCAGGCCAACCTGCGCCAGCATTGCCTGCGCACGCTGACGAATCGCCTGGCGCTTTTTGCCCCACACACGTCCCAGCCAGCGGGCGCTGCTGAACTCTTCCGCCAGCATCACGTTGCCGAGCACCGTCAGATGGGGAAACACCGAATAGCGCTGGAATACCACGCCGCGATGGGCATCGGGTTCGTCGGGGATGGGTTCACCGTCCAGCAGCAGTTGGCCTTTGGTCGGCGATTCGGTGCCAAGTAGCATGTTGAGGAAAGTGGTTTTGCCACAGCCGGATGCCCCGACAATCGCCACAAACTCGCCCTGCTCGACGTTGATGTTGAGACGTTCCAGCACCACCTGATCGCCGTAATGCTTTTCGAGGTTTTTCAGTTGTAGTAATGGCATGGTTCGCTCCTGAATCATTTCGCGTGATACCACGGCCAGCAGCGACGGCTGATCAGCCGCAGCAGCAGGTCGAGCACAAAGGCCAGCAGCGCGATCCACGCCACGTAAGGCAAAATCACATCCATCGCCAGATAACGGCGCATCAGGAAGATGCGATACCCCAGCCCTTCGGTGGCGGCGATCGCTTCAGCAGCAATCAGGAACAACCACGCTGACGCCAGCGACAGACGCACCGCATCCAGCAGACGCGGCATCATCTGCGGCAGGATCACGCGCCACAAAATCTGCGCGCTGTGCCCACCGAGCGTCTGCGCTTTCACCAGCTGCTCGCGCGGGATTTTCTCCACCTGCAGCTGCAAATCGCGCGCAATCAGCGGAGTAATGCCGATCACGATCAGCACTACTTTCGACACTTCACCGAGGCCAAAGCAGATAAACAGAATCGGCAGAATCGCCAGCGGTGGCACCAGCGCGACTACCGTCACCAGCGGTGCCAGCACTGCCCGCACCACCGGCAGCGCGCCGGTGAACAGGCCAATCGCCAGCGCCAGCAGTGCGCTGATCGCCACCCCGCTCAGCAGGCGCATCAGGCTGGCGGCGGTGTCGGTCCACAGCAGGTATTCCCCGGTGCGCGGGCTGGGCTGAAACGCCATGCGACTGATGGCGTCCCCCATCGCGTTAAACCCTGGCAACAGTTTGTCTGCGGCGTTCAGGCTGAGACGCGCATCCGACGCGAACAGATAGACCAGCAGCAGCGCCAGCAGCGGCAGGATGCCAAGCAGCAGGCGACCGAGCGGCAGCGGTTGGTAGTTGATCAATTTACGCATCGGCATCGTCTCGCTTAAAGCTGACCCGCAGCGGCCAGTTTGGTGAACTCATCGGTGAAGCGCAGTTTCAGGTTGTTGGTATCGCCCCAATTGCCTGCTGGCGTTTCCACGCCCACCACATCAGCACTCGGTGCGCCTTCACCCAGTAAACCGTGCTTGAAGGAGAACTCTGCGACCAGTTGCATGGTGGCTTTCAACTGCGGGCTGTCGACAAAATCGAGGGTGGTTTTGGCATCGCTGAACAAGTGAGTGGCGGCCAACTGCTGATCGAAGCCCGCCAGATCGGTGCCGGAAGCCTGCGCCATTTGCGTGCGCGCAGCTTTGGCGCTGTCACTCGCGCCGGACATGGTTTTCAGCGTTTCATACCAGGCACCGGTCAGCGCCTTGCCCAACTGCGGATACTTTTTCAGCGTGGCGGTATTCACCACCAGCAGATCAAGGATTTCGCCGGGGATTTGTGCTGAAGAGAAGATTAAATGACTGTCTGGCTGCTTTTCCGCTTCGGCCAGCAGCGGGTTCCACGTGACGATGGAATGCACGTCAGACGTGCCGAACGCCGCCACCAGATCGGCATCCGCGGTGTTCACCACTTTGACATCCTTCTCGCTCATGCCCGATTTCTCTAGCGCACGCGCCAGCAGATAGTGAGAGACCGAGAGTTCGACCAGATTGATCGGCTTGCCTTTGAGCGAGGCAATGTTGCCTTTGCCCTTCAGCAAAATACCGTCATTGCCGTTGGAGTAGTCGCCGACGATCAGCGCCGTGCTGTCCACGCCGCCGGTGGCAGGAATGGTCAGGGCATCCATGTTGGTCATGGTGCAGCCGTCAAAGCCGCCGGCGGTGTACTGATTCACCGATTCGATGTAGTCATTGACCTGCACAAACTGGATGTCGATGCCGTATTTATCGGCCCATTTTTTCACGATGCCGCTCTGCTGGGCGAAATCCCATGGCATCCAGCCCGCGTAAATGGACCAACAGATCTTGAAGGAGGGTTTGTCGGCGGCCAGCGTATTGACGCTGAACAGTGCGACGGTGCAAAGCAACAGCAAGCGAAGGCAGGCTTTGATCATGATGGTTCCTCTGGCGTTAACGGGCGAAATAAAAGCAGGAGGCGGCGAGCAACGATCTCGCTTTCCTCCCGGGCTTTTGTCCCGCCGTGTAACCGTCAGAGGACGGTCGGTCACTCTCGGACCAGCATCTTTCGACCGGAACCCTAGTGACCCATTGCAAATTGTCTGGCGACATCGGTTGCCCGCTATCGCTCCTGCATCTGCATAAACACATTCAAAAAAAGTGCCAATATTCTATCAGTATGAATTATCTGACTTATTATTAAATTCTCGATGTTTTGCCTACCGATGATGCACAGTAGTGCGGCAGATGCGCACCAGCATGAAGCAGAGGAACGTCAATTTATGAGCGATTTGGATTTCAACGTTAGCTATGCCTCGCACCGCGCCCCGATGATGGGTCGCAATGCGGTCGCGACGTCTCAACCGCTGGCGGCACAGGCGGGGATGCGCATGTTGCAACAGGGCGGTAATGCGGTAGATGCGGCGATTGCCAGCGCGATGGCGCTCACCGTACTGGAACCCACCGGCAACGGCATTGGCAGCGATGCGTTTGCCATTATCTGGGATGGGAAAGCGCTGCATGGCTTAAATGCCTCCGGTCGCTCCCCCGCCAGCTGGAATGCAGAACGCTTTGCCGGACAGAGCACCATGCCGGAAACCGGTTGGGAAGCCGTGACCGTACCGGGCGCGGTTTCTGCCTGGGTCACGCTGGCCGAGCGCTTTGCCACGCTGCCGCTGACCACACTGGCACAACCGGCGATCGAGTACGCCCGCGACGGCTTCCCGGTTTCGCCGCTGATCGCCCATCTGTGGCAGCGCGGCTACAACAAACTGAAGTCTCAGCCGGGTTTTGTTGAGTGTTTTGCGCCAGATGGCCGACCGCCGCGTGCTGGTGAGCTTTTCCGTAACCCGGCGCAGGCCGCCACACTGCAGAAAATCGCCGAAACCAGGGGGGAAGCCTTCTATCGGGGCGATCTGGCGGAAAAAATGGTGGCATTTGCCGGGCAGCACGGCGCGGCACTGAGCATGGCCGATCTCAACAACCATCGCGCCGATTGGGTGGATCTGTTGTCACGCCCGTTTGCCGATGGCTCGGTGCAGGAATTACCGCCCAACGGTCAGGGCATCGCCACTCTAATTGCGCTCGGCATTCTGGAGCAGTGGGACATCGGCAGCTACACGCCTGATTCCGTGCCGTGGCTGCACTTGTCGATTGAAGCGATGAAGCTGGCGCTGGTCGATCTGGATCGTTACGTCACCGATTACGACCATCTGGAATTCCCGGCAGAGTTGCTGCTGAGTGACAGCTACCTCAAGCAGCGCGCTCAGCTCATCAATCCTGACCAGGCCGGGGATTTTACCTTCGGCTCCCCGCAGCAGAGCGGCACAGTGTATCTCTCGACTGCCGATGCTAGCGGCATGATGGTGTCCTTTATTCAGTCCAACTATATGGGCTTTGGTTCAGGCGTGGTGGTGCCGGGCACCGGCATCAGCTTGCAGAATCGCGGTTGCGGCTTCTCGCTCGATCCGCAGCATCCGAACGTAGTGGCCGGTAGCAAACGTCCTTTCCACACTATTATTCCGGCGTTTGCGCTGGATGCGGCGGGACAGCCATTGATGTCGTTTGGCGTGATGGGCGGCCCGATGCAGGCGCAGGGGCACTTACAGCTGGCGTTGCGCATCATGCAGCACAAGCAAAACCCGCAGGCAGCGATTGATGCGCCGCGCTGGCGTGTTGAGCAAGGCCGTGCGGTGGTGGTGGAACCGGGTATCGACCGTAATGTGCTGGCGAAACTGCGCGAAATGGGTCACCAGATTACGGTGGAGGATCCATTACAGAGCTACAACTTTGGCGGTGCGCAGGCGATTGTGCGTGACCCGCAGGGCTTCTACATTGCCGCCACTGAAAGCCGGAAGGATGGGCAGGCGCTGGTGTTTTAAATCACAATCTGGCGGCATCAGTGCGGACTGCCAGATGCCGCCAGGTGATTTCAGCCTTTGGGTTCGGTTTTTGCCTGCTTTCGTTGGTGTCGATGGAGTACAACCTCCAGGGTCGACCACCCGCACATTTCTTTCATGACCTTAATCCGGCGCGCCAGAGTGCGCCTTTTCCCACAGTTTGCCGCGCCTCAACCCGTTGTACACGCCAGGCCATTGCACTATCCTTTAGGACCATTCCCACCGAATCGAAATTAGCCATAACAGGAGTTCAACATGGCGTCAGGATTATCCCGCATCTGGATGCGTACCGGCATGCTTATGATCAGCGCACTGGTTGTGCTGCAACTTACCGCCTGTGGCGATAAAGAAGGCGATCAACGTAAAGCCTTCACAGACTTCCTGCAGAACACCGCAATGCGCAGCGGCGAGCATCTGCCCAGCCTGAGCGAAAACCAGAAGCAGACTTTTGGCAACTACGCGGGCGACTACGCCATTTTGTATGGCTTCTCACAGCAGGCCAATCAGGCGGTTGAGCAAGGCATGCGCCCTGTGGTTGATGAACTGGCTGCGATTCGTGTGCCACAAGATTATCTGACCCGTCGCGATAGTCTGCGTCAGGCGAGCGGCAACCTCAGTGTGCTGTCACAGCAGATTCAGAGTGCCAAAATGGAGGCCGACAGCAGCAAAGCCACGCTGAAGCAGCCTGACGATCTGAAGAAAGTGTATGACAGCGTCTACGCCAAAGTGGTGACGCAGCCAGCGGGTACACTGATTCCGCTACTGCCTCAGCTTCAGGCGTTGAGCCAGGCGGCGGTGCAAACCGGTGATTATCTGCAGTCGCAGGGCACGCGTGTGACCTTCAATGACGGTGGCGTTCAGTTCCCAACGCAGGATCAGGCCACGCAGTACAATACCCTGATGAGCAACCTTTCCAGCAATGCTCAAGCCCTGACTCAGGCACAGAATGCTGTGCAAGGTGGTTTGTAACCTCGCTTTGAATGCGTTCAGGGGCGACTAACAGGTCGCCCTTTTCCTGACATACTTTTCATTGCATCTTTCAGATTTTTCGTCACTTCCTTACACCTTACTTATCAGCATCGCTATTGTGTGATCTGACGCATTTTCAACCAAAAATAGTTTGTGATCTCAATCACACTTATGAAACAAACCTGAGAGCTGCAAAGGTGACTTAAGTCACATTTATCCCGTTGTTTTGCTTAAAATTTCGCCTTCGTACTTTTCTTACACTCTATTTATGTGATCTTCATCACCTTATAGCACCCTGACCACCCCAATTTTGAGTGATCTGCATCACACTTATCCCGGATGCTACGCAGCGTAATAAACTAGTGCTAGAGTCCGCGTGCATACAGTGATGCCACGGCCCGCGCCGGAACGGCTCAATAAAAGTCTTAACAAAAACAACCGCGCTCTTATTGCAGCGCGTCTCAATAAGGGGTGGGTTTATGTCCTCATCAGCGAAGGTCAAGGTCCAGAGCTTTGGTCGCTTTCTGAGTAACATGGTGATGCCAAACATCGGTGCGTTTATCGCCTGGGGTATCATCACAGCACTGTTCATCCCAACCGGATGGATTCCAAACGCAACGCTGGCGAAACTCGTCGGCCCAATGATCACTTACCTGCTGCCATTGTTGATCGGTTTCACCGGTGGACGTCTGGTGGGCGGCGATCGCGGTGGCGTGGTCGGTGCCATTACCACCATGGGTGTGATTGTCGGTGCAGATATGCCGATGTTCCTCGGCGCGATGATTGCCGGTCCACTGGGCGGCTGGGCGATCAAAACCTTTGACCGTATGGTTGATGGTAAAATCAAAAGCGGCTTTGAGATGCTGGTTAACAACTTCTCAGCCGGTATCATCGGTATGCTGTTGGCGCTGCTGGCGTTCATCGGCATCGGTCCATTGGTCGAAGGTCTGTCACACATCCTTGCGGCGGGCGTAAACCTGATGGTGCAGAACAACCTGCTGCCACTGACTTCTATCTTTGTTGAACCGGCGAAAATCCTGTTCCTCAACAACGCCATCAACCACGGTATCTTCTCGCCACTGGGTATCCAGCAGGCTAGCGAAGCCGGTAAATCCATCTTCTTCCTGATTGAAGCGAACCCAGGCCCAGGTATGGGTGTACTGGTTGCCTACATGATTTTTGGTCGCGGTAGCGCTAAGCAGTCTGCAGGCGGTGCGGCAATCATCCACTTCCTCGGTGGTATCCACGAAATTTACTTCCCGTACGTGCTGATGGCGCCACGTCTGCTGCTGGCAGTGATCCTCGGTGGTATGACAGGCGTGTTTACCCTGACCGTACTGAATGGCGGTCTGGTCTCTCCAGCGTCTCCGGGTTCTATTCTCGCAGTACTGGCGATGACGCCAAAAGGCGCATACTTCGCCAACATCGCGGCCATCATCGCGGCGTTTGCCGTCTCCTTCGTGGTCTCTTCTATCCTGCTGAAAACCAGCAAAGTAAAAGAAGATGACGATATCGAAGCTGCGACTCAGCGTATGCGTGATATGAAAGCGCAGTCTAAAGGTCAGGCCGTTGCCGGTTCTCCGGTTATCGCCGATGCCAACAGCGTTGATGTGAGCCACGTGCGTAAAATCATCGTCGCCTGTGACGCCGGTATGGGTTCCAGCGCCATGGGTGCAGGTGTGCTGCGTAAGAAAGTGCAGGATGCCGGCCTGAGCAATATCTCGGTGACCAACAGCGCGATTAACTCACTGCCGGGCGATGTGGATCTGGTGATTACTCACCGCGATCTGACCGAGCGTGCGATGCGCCAGGCACCGCAGGCGCAGCATATTTCGCTGAACAACTTCCTCGATAGCGCGCTGTACAGCAATCTGACTGAACGTCTGATCGCCGCTAACCGCAGTGAAGCACATCGTGAAACCGTGCAGACCACGCTGGCAGACAGCTACGACGATGGCAGTGCTAACTTGTTTAAATTGGGCGCGGACAACGTGTTCCTGGGCTTGAGCGCCAGCAACAAAGAGCAGGCGATTCGCTTTGCTGGTGAGCAGTTGGTGAAAGGCGGTTATGTCCAGCCAGAGTACGTTGAAGCGATGCTGGAACGTGAAAAGCTGACCCCGACCTATCTCGGTGAGTCTATCGCCGTGCCACACGGCACCGTGGAAGCCAAAGATCGCGTGCTGAAAACTGGCGTGGTGTTCTGCCAGTACCCTTCGGGCGTATTGTTTGGCGAAGAAGCCGATGACGTGGCGCGCCTGGTGATTGGTATTGCGGCTCGCAATAACGAACACATTCAGGTGATTACCAGCCTGACCAACGCGCTGGATGATGACAGCGTGATTGAGAAGCTGGCGAACACCACCAGCGTGCAGGATGTGCTGGATCTGCTGTCAGGTAACACCGTGAAAGCGTAATACCACGTTTTAATTTCCCTGGGGCGGGCAAGCCCGTCCCACATTTCCGGGGCGGATTTGCCCGCCCTTTCGTCATTTGATATGGGTCAAATTTATGAAAGCGTTACATTTTGGAGCAGGTAACATCGGTCGCGGTTTTATCGGTAAGTTACTGGCTGATGCCGGTATCGAACTGGTCTTCGCGGATGTGAATCAGGTGGTTCTGGATGCCCTTAACGCCCGTCATGAGTATCCGGTTCATGTGGTTGGCGAGCAGGCAAAAGTCGAAATCGTTACCGGCGTTAGCGCAGTGAACAGCACCAGCGACGACATCGTCACGCTGATTGCTGAGGTTGATATCGTTACCACGGCGGTTGGTCCGCAGATTCTGGAGCGCATCGCGGGCGGTGTGGCGAAGGGGCTGGCCAAACGCAGCGACAACGGTAATGTCCGTCCGCTGAATATCATCGCCTGTGAAAACATGGTGCACGGCACCAGTCAGTTGAAGCAGCACGTTCTGAAAGCGCTGCCAGAACAGTATCACGCGTGGGTTGAAGAGCACGTTGGCTTCGTCGACTCCGCCGTTGACCGCATCGTGCCGCCATCTGAGGCCGGCAGCAACGATCCGCTGGAAGTGACAGTCGAAACCTTCAGCGAATGGATTGTCGATAAAACGCAGTTCAAAGGTGAATTGCCAAACATTCCTGGCATGGAGCTGACTGATAACCTGATGGCATTTGTCGAGCGCAAACTCTTCACGCTGAATACCGGCCATGCCATCACCGCGTATCTTGGCCAGTTAGCTGGCCACGCCACCATCCGTGATGCGATTCTGGATGAAAAAGTGCGTGCCGTGGTGCAGGGTGCGATGCAGGAGAGCGGCGAGGTGCTGATCAAGCGCTATGGCTTTGATGCCGACAAGCACGCCGCTTACATCCAGAAAATCCTCACTCGTTTCGAAAATCCGTACCTGAAAGATGATGTTGAACGTGTTGGCCGCCAGCCGCTGCGTAAACTCAGCGCGGGCGATCGTCTGATCAAACCCACGCTCGGCACCCTTGAGTACCACCTGCCACACGCCAACCTGGTGCAGGGTATTGCTGCCGCGATGCACTACCGCAGCGAAGCCGATCCGCAGGCGCAGGAACTGGCTGCCCTGCTGGCTGAAAAAGGCCCGCAGGCAACGCTGGCCGAGATCTCTGGACTGGAAGCCAATAGCGAAGTGGTCACCTCAGTGGTGAGTGCTTACAACGCTATGGCATAATGCGCGCCTTTTAATAGCTCACTCGGGCGCGGTGCCAACCGTGCCCGTCGGCGGTAGCGGAACGATGCAGGCAATAATGGAAGAGAAGCAAGCTTTTGAAAACCGGGTGCTTGAGCGCCTGAACGCCGGTCGATCGGTGAGAAGCTTCCTGATCGCCGCCGTTGAGCTATTGGCTGAAGCGGTCAACCTGCTTGTGTTGCAGGTTTTCCGTAAAGACGATTATGCCGTAAAGTACGCGGTTGAACCGCTGCTGCTCGGTGACGGTCCGCTGGGCGAGCTATCGGTGCGTTTGAAACTGATTTACGGTTTGGGCGTGATTAATCGCCATGAATATGAAGATTGTGAGCTGCTGCTGGCGCTGCGTGAAGAACTCAATCACGACACCAGCGACTACCGCTTTACTGACGATGAGATTCTGGGGCCATTTGGTGAACTGCACTGCGTTGTAGCGTGGCCGCCACAACCTGACTTCACCCGGGATGACGAAGCATTACGCAGTATGCAGCAGCAGCGCTATCTGCAAATGGTGCGATCCACCATGGTGCTGTCGCTCACCGAGCTGATATCGCGCATCTCCCACAAGCAAGCCTTCAAGAAGCCGGCCGTTTAGGGGCACTGTCGCGGTCGAATCCGCCCCGCTGCAAAATCGCCCCGTTTTGATGTATCCTTTGCCTGTTTTCCTTAACGAGTTTCCCCTGATGAAAGAACAAGAAAAAGCCGAGATCAAACTGCTCAGTGATCAACTGGACGCATTGAATCGCAAAGAACCCCAGCTGCTGGAATCTGGCGATGCCGAAAAACTCGGCGAGCTGCTGCGTGAAAAAGAGAAGCTGGTGCAGGAAATTGAACGTCTGCGCAGTGTTCGCGATGAGAAACTGAGTAAAGAAGCGCAACAGCTGCAGAAGCTGGGTTTCAGCCGTGAGATCACCAGGAAAGAACAAGCCAACATGGGCGCATTTAAGAAGAGCGTGCGCGGCCTGGTGGTGGTGCATCCAATGACCGCGCTGGGACGTGAGATGGGGCTGAAGGTGATGACCGGCTACGCGAAGCAGCCGTTCTGATACCCGATTACGCGGCGTGTGATACGTCGCGTTCCACGCTCTGTTCCTGCACTGCTTCAACCCCTGCCACGGGTTCAACCCCTGCTGCCAGCAATACCTGGGTGTTTAACGCATCCAACAGTGCATAGCGACGACGATACTCCGCACGTTTCTTACTGGCGATCTCTTCCAGTGCTTTCCTTTCCATCTGCAGCGGCAACGTAAACAGGTCGTCGGCACGGGCTTCACCGCCCAGTGACAGCCAGAACTCGCTGTAGCTGGCAAAGAACTTATCACCTTTACTGTGGCGATAACGCATGCTGCGGAACACATGCGTGGTATCTCCTACTGCGCAAATCGCTTGCACGCCACATTGTTGCGCCAGAATAAATACCGCTTCCATTAACAGACGTTTCGGGAATACGCCATGTGCGGCTTTGGTTGCATCGCGGATAACATCATTTGAGATGTGTTTGCGCGGCCCCTGCAATCCACCAATCAATAATGTGCGCTTGCCCTTTTCCTGAATAATGGAAAAAGAGAGCGAGGCAATATTCATGGTTTGATAATGCAGTGTCAGAGTTATTTCACCTTCACGGTCAAAATGTCCTGGGCAGCAATTAATAGCAAACACCTCATCATTTTTTCCGTTAAAAGTGGCAATCACATTTAACACCGGACTCAGCAGTAACTGGCGCAGTTTGGAATTATCCAGTTGATCCATCAGCGTGTAATGGTCAAGCAGTGCCTGCGCACGTTGTGCCACGCTAAAGCCTGCGCGCAGGTAAGGGCGATGCGGTTTAGCCGGCAGCAAACCCTGCATTTTCAGCAGTTGCGGCAGAAACGGCAGTTTCGCTAATGCGTTAAGGTAATTAAATGTCGTAACCGGAAAGATGAAAGACCTTAAAGCAAATTTAAAGCGGAACATACTGCTATTCCATAACTTATCAGGTCTGACGTTGCCGCTAATTAACGGCAAAAACAGAGATGCCGACGAATCTTTATTCGCCACAGGGGTAGTGATAGTAGACATAGTTATTTTACTTTCGTGTGATCAACTGCGGCTACTGTATGCCCCAAATTATCAACGGCAGGTTAATAACGAACGTAACGGTATTGTCAGCAGAGGTAATCTCGAAGTGGTTTAAGAAGTGTTTAGCTTTCGTAAAGAAAAAAACCGGTGAAGCAGCTTCACCGGTTCTGTGCGTTGGCTATCGCCTGAACTTACTTAGCAGCAGCGAAACGCGCAGCCGCTTCATCCCAGTTCACCACGTTCCAGAACGCTTTGATGTAGTCAGGACGTTTGTTCTGATACTTCAGGTAGTAAGCGTGTTCCCACACATCCAGACCAATGATTGGCTCACCGGATGCGCCAGAGATGGCTTCACCCATCAGCGGGCTATCCTGGTTAGCGGTTGAAACCACAGCCAGCTTGTCGCCTTTTTTCACCAGCCACGCCCAGCCTGAACCGAAACGGGTGGTAGCGGCTTTCTCGAACTCAGCCTGGAAAGCTTCAACGCTGCCGAAATCTTTTTCGATAGCGGCTTTCAGTTCGCCTTGCAGGCTGGTGCCCAGTTTCAGGCCTTTCCAGAAGAAGCTGTGGTTAGCGTGGCCGCCTGCGTTGTTACGCAGTGGACCTTTTTTATCTGCTGGCAGCTGATCCAGTTTAGCGATCAATTCTTCAACCGGCAGGTTAGCGAATTCGGTACCTTCCAGCGCTGCATTCGCGTTGTTAACGTAAGCCTGGTGGTGTTTAGAGTGATGGATTTCCATCGTCTGCTTGTCGAAGTGTGGTTCCAGTGCGTCGTACGCGTAAGGCAGGGATGGCAGTGAATAACTCATGTTCTTCCTCTCCATTTAGTGTTTTGCAGCATCACCTTAGCAGGGTGCCGCGTAAGCAGTCGGATCATTATAGTTAAAATCATGATCGGTAAAAGGGTTATCAATGCCTTAGTAATGATAAGGATTTGATGAATCTGGGAAAAGCACCGCACGCAGAGTCACATCTCATGCACGCGATGCCGCAGGATTACATCTTGTGGGTGCTGGCACGCAGCTTGAGCTGTACCGGCAGTTCGTTGATGGCAGGTGGTTCATCGCCCTTCAATGCGGAGAGTAAGCGCTTGCCCGCCGTGCGCCCCATCTCTTCATAAGGCAGGACCACGCTGGTGAGCGGCGGTGAGCAGACTGCTGCCAATGGGCCGCCACCGATGCTGGCAATCGCCAGCTGGCTGGGAATTGAGATGCCTGCGGCGTGGCAAGCCATGATGGCACCACAGGCCACTTCATCGCTGGTACAAATCAGCACATCCAGTTCCGGCCAGGTCAGCCGGATCTCCGCCAGCAGGCTATGTCCCGCGGCAAAGGTCGGCATTTTCGGCGAGGTCACCACGCGGTGCGGCGCCTGATTTGATGCCAGCATACCACTGTGCCAGCCATTCAGCAGTTGGCGGAAAATCGTGGTATTGGTTTGCGTACACAACAAGCCGAGATGGCGATAGCCACGTTCCACCAAACTCTGCACCAGCTGGCGAATCGCTTTAGCGTAATCGACACCAATGCTAATACCCGCAGATTCCTGATGCACCCCGCCGATATCCATCACCGGCAGGCCGGAATTACTCAGCAAACGATGAGCTTCAGCGACATTGTCGAAGTTGAAATGCACCATCGCCGCCGGATTGTACGAGAGCAACATCTCAATTAATTCGCTCTCTTCCGCCGCCGAGTGGTTGGCTTCCGCCAGCATCATGTTGTAACCCTGCGGACGCAGAATCTCTTGCAGCGCTTCCGACACAATCGCGCTGCCCGGCGTGGCGAAAGAAGGCACCACCATGGTGACTAGCTTCGACGATGCCGACGCCAGATTACGCGCCTGGATGTTCGGCACATAGGCCAACTCGGTGACGGCCGCATCAATTTTGGTGCGAATTTCAGGTGAGACTTTCTCCGGCATGCGCAACGCACGTGATGCCGTCATGGTGCTCACGCCGACCAAACGGGCAACATCGGCCAGTGTGCTTTTGCCGGTACCGCGCCGTTTTTTTTCTGCCATGCCTTCTCCTAACTGACTCGCTACAAATGCCCGCACGCAGCTTAAAACCAAATGCGTCAACGTGCCACGTTAATCACCACAGATTCGGGCACACCTCACCTGCTGAAGATTTTCAGATTCTCGGAGCATGTCAGGTGCTTGCAACGATGACAAACGGACTGCACAAAAATGTTAGCGATAACACAGTTTTTAACAACACCCGTGTTAGCGCTAACTTTTGCGACAATCATCACAGAAAAGCGTTGAGAAAATCACCTAAAGTGCACTCCATCGACGAATAACCAGGAATTACTGATGCTCACTCAATGGCTGACACCGCAACATATCCGCATCGTAGAACAGGTCAGCGACTGGCAGGACGCGGTACGTTTATCCGCTGAGCCGCTGCTGGCCGAAGGGGCGATCACCCCGGCTTACCTCGATGCCATCTTTACTTCGCATGCCGAACTGGGACCTTACTACGTACTGGCACCCGGCCTGGCGATGCCGCATGCCCGTCCGGAACAGGGTGCGCGTAAGAATGGCTTGTCGTTGCTGCATGTGAAGAACGGTGTGAGCTTTGCAGCGGATGAAAACGATCCGGTGCATGTGGTGATTATGCTGTGCGCCGTTTCCGGCGACGATCATATCCAGATGATCACAGCATTAGCCGAAGTATTCAGTGACGAATCTCGCCTGCAGCAATTGCTGACGGCGGCAACCCTACCAGCGATTGAAGCTGTTATTACAAATTAACCACCAGAGAATCCTATTATGAAAAAAGTCCTGATTGTGTGCGGTAATGGTCTAGGCAGCAGCTTTATTGTGGAAATGAACGTGAAGAAAATTGTGGTGGAATTAGGGAAAGAGGCCGAAGTGGGCCATACCGATTTAACCACGGCGAAATCGGAACAGGCCGACCTTATTATCAGCGCCAAAGATATTGCCGATCAGTTATCCGGGCATAGCGCGCAGGTATTTGGTCTGACGAATTTATTAGATAACGCCAAAATTAAAGAAATCCTGGCGGAAAATCTGTAATAGCCCGATTTTACTCACATGGAGTAATTATGCTGCAATTTATCATCAAGGATGTTCTCGGAACACCCGCAATACTTGTCGGCCTTTTTTCCCTGATTGGTTTATTACTGCAAAAGAAACCGGTGTCGGATGTGATTTCTGGCACGCTGAAAACCATCATGGGCTTTGTGATTCTCATCGCAGGGGCCAACCTGATTGCGGCAACACTGACCATTTTCAGCCAGCTGTTTGAACACTCGTTTAATATTCAGGGTGTCGTGCCAAATACTGATGCGATGGCCGCGCTGGCGCAGAAGAGTTACGGTACTGAAACCGCGATGATCATGGTGTTCGGTATGCTGGTGAACATCCTGCTGGCGCGTATCACCCCGCTGAAGTACATCTTCCTGACCGGTCATCACACGCTGTATATGTCGGCGATGCTGGCGGTGATTCTTTCCGTCGGCGGCGTACATGGCTTCTGGCTGGTGCTAATCGGTTCACTGATTCTCGGCACCATGATGGTGGTGTGCCCGGCGATTCTGCAGCCGTTCACACGTAAAATCACCAATTCGGACGATCTGGCGCTCGGCCACTTTGGCTCAACCGGTTATCTGCTGTCTGCGCTGGTCGGTAAAGCAGTGGGCAAAGGCAGTCCATCCACCGAAGAGTTGAAGGTGCCGAAAACCCTCAACTTCCTGCGTGATTCCTCGGTCGCGATTTCGCTGACCATGATGATTCTGTTTATCGCGCTAGTGTTGGTGGCGGGTAAAGAGTTCACCGAAAGTCAGGTGAGCGGCGGTCAGAACTTCATCGTGTTCGCGATTATTCAGTCCATCACCTTTGCGGCGGGCGTTTATATCATCCTCGCCGGTGTGCGTATGGTGATTGCCGAGATCGTGCCGGCCTTTAAAGGCATCGCAGATAAGTTAGTACCGAACGCCAAACCGGCGCTGGACTGCCCAACCGTGTTCCCGTTCGCGCCGAATGCCGTGATCATCGGCTTCCTGTGCAGTTTCTCCGCCGGTCTGATCAGCATGTTCCTGTGCCCATTGTTTGGTCTGAGCGTGATTGTTCCTGGTCTGGTGCCCCACTTCTTCTGCGGTGCCACCGCGGGTGTATACGGCAACATCACGGGTGGACGTCGTGGCGCGGTAGTCGGCTCCTTTGTACAAGGGCTGCTGATCTCCTTCCTGCCGGCGATTCTGCTGCCGCTGATGGGCGACCTGGGCTTTGCTTCGACCACCTTCGGCGACGCGGACTTCGGTATTGTCGGCATCGTACTCGGCCACATTATTTCGTTCTTCCATTGATGTCATAACACAGCGCCTGCGGGCGCTGTTTATGTAATGAGGAAAAAACCATGAACGCTCAATTTTCACCGTCATTAATGTGTATGGATCTCACCCGCTTTCGTGAACAGATCGAAGCGATGAATAGTACTGCGGCTTTTTATCATGTCGATATTATGGATGGCAGCTACGTTAAAAATATTACGTTATCGCCGTTCTTTATTGAGAACCTGCGTAAAATTACCGATGTGCCAATTGATGTGCATTTAATGGTCAATCACCCGGAAGATATTATTCCGATGTGCATTGAAGCGGGGGCGGATATTATTAGCTTCCATCCCGAAACCGCGAATAACAAAATATTCCGCCTGCTGACTCAAATCAAAGAAGCGGGCCGTCGCTGCGGCGTGGTATTAAACCCGGCGACACCTGCCGAGAGCATTCGTGAGTATGCACATCTGCTGGATAAGGTTACGGTGATGTCGGTGGATCCTGGCTTTGCGGGGCAGAAATTTATTCCGGAAACGCTGAACAAGATTCGCCGGCTGATTGCCATGCGCGAAGAGCACGGTTATCACTATCTGACCGAGATTGATGGTTCCTGCAATGCGCGCACCTTTAAGCAGATTGCGGCTTCTGGTGTGGATGTGTTTATCGTTGGCACGTCAGGCTTGTTCAATCTGGATGACGATGTGGCGCAGGCGTGGCAGAAGATGGAAAGTATTTTTGCCGAGGAAACGGCAGCCGCGTAATCCTTTCCAGGTGCGCATCCACGTGCACATTGAGTGAAACGTGCAGATTCTCAGCCGGGTCGCCAGGAATGGCGACCCGCTTCATCTTCCTGATACTGCTTTGGGGCAACCTTAGCCTTTTACCGACCCAGCTCGGTCAGTGACTTATCCAGCGCACCCACCAGCCAATCAATATCCGATTCCTGGAACGCCAATGGTGGACGCAGCTTCAGCACGTTGCCGTACGGACCGGCCACCGACGTCAGCACATGGTGATCGCGCAGCTTCTCGGTGAGATCCAGCGCAAGCGCTTTATCCGGCGTTTTGCTGGTGCGGTCCTGCACCAGTTCGAAGCCGATAAACAGCCCCGCTCCGCGCACATCGCCAATGCTTTCATGGCGATCCATTAACTTCTGCAACTCGGCGAGCAGTTTGGCACCCACCACGCGACTGTGCTCTTGCAAGCCCTCTTCTTTAATCACCGTCAGGACCGCCTGCGCCGCCGCCATAGCAACCGGGTTACCGCCAAAGGTGTTGAAGTAAGGGATATCGTCACTAAACGCCGCCAGCACATCACTCTTCGCCAGCAGGCCGGAAACCGGAATGCCGTTACCCATCGGCTTACCCGTGGTCACCACATCCGGCACCACGCCGTGACGGGCAAAGCCCCAGAACGCATCGCCAGTACGACCAAAGCCAGGCTGCACTTCATCCGCAATGAAGATACCGCCATTAGCGTGCACCACATCCACCGCTTTCTGCAGGAAGCCGCGTGGATTCGGTAACACACCATCGGAAGAGAAGATCGAATCCGCGAGGAAGCCAGCAAATTTAATGCCGTGTGCTTTCATGTCATCGATCTGTTTCTGAATTTCGTTGGCAAACCATTCGCCGAGATCCGGTGCGTTGACGCGGTAAGCATCGGGTGGCGAAACCAAACGCGTGGTGGCCGCCAGTGGCTGACCGCTGCCCAGTGCCGGGGAGACGCCAGACGTGAGATCGCTGGTGCCGTGATAGGCCTCCTGCGACACGATAATGCCCGTGCCGCCGCTGAAAGCACGCGCCACGCGGATCGCCAAATCGTTAGCTTCCGACCCGGTGCACATATACATAGCACGGTCGATAGCATCGGGCGTGGTTGCCAGCAGCTCTTCGGTGTAATCGAGAATGCGTTCGTGCAGATAACGGGTGTGGGTGTTCAGCATCTTCATCTGCTGATTCACCGCTTCGATCACCGCCGGATGGCAGTGGCCAATACTGGCCACGTTGTTGTACACATCGAGATATTTGTTACCTGCAGCATCCCACAGATACTGCCCTTCACCGCGTACCAGATGCACCGGCTTACGATAAAACAGGCGATACGACTCGCCCAACACTTTGCTGCGCTTGTCCGTCAGCTGGCGGGTTGCTGCATCCAGACCGTCGGCGTGCTCAGCACGAAAACTGTTGGTGTCCATGATGGTGGAACGTGTAGCCATGGTAACTCCCGTTGCGAAGGTGAAAGGGGTGCATGATGTGTGACCGTTGTCACCATCATGCCTGCTTTAACGAGAAATGCAACCAAATACACAAATACAACCAAATACACATGACGCCGTAATGACACTCAGGTAAGCTTAGGCCCAGATTATTACGCTACAGGGAAAAGTCATGCTGCAGGAAACCCGCTTACACCGCATTCGAGCCCTGCTGACCACGCAGCATCAGGTCAGCACCGAGCGCATTATCAATGAGCTGGGTATTTCACGGGAAACGGCACGGCGAGACATTATTGAGCTGGAAGCGCAGGGTTTAGCACGACGGGTGCACGGCGGTTTAGTCGCGGTAGATAGCCAGCCGGAAGCACCGCTGCAAGTGCGCCGTAGTGCTCAAGCCAAAGAGAAACGTGCGATTGCCGTGGCGGCCGCACAGCACTTGCAGCCGGGCCAGACGCTGTTTCTGGATGCCGGCACCACCACCACCATGCTGGCGGAGCAGCTGCGCAGCATGGCCGGCTTAACCATTATCACTAACAGTTTGCAGGCTGCACTGGCGCTAAGCGCCGCCGAAGAACATGAAACGCTGAATAATCAGGTGATTTTGCTCGGTGGGATGATGATGGCAGGTGCACAGCAGACGCGCGGCGAAATCACGGTCAGCGAGATTTACCGCTATCGCGCCGACGTTGCCCTGCTGTCGCCGGTTGGCATTGATGCTAAAAACGGTGCCAGCAGTTTCCATCCTCATGAAGCGGCGATTGCTCGCGCCATGGTGCAGCAGGCTGCGCGCACCTTCTTACTGGCAGATCACAGCAAGCTGGGGGTGATCAGCCGCACGGTGTACGCGCCGATTGGAGAAGTGGATTTGCTTATTTGCGACAGCGGCCCCGCCAAAGCAGGCGCATTAGCTGCGCTCCAGCAGGCGCTGCCACAGGTACAGGTGGTTTAAACCAGGCGCTGCGGATGGCTGTACACCGTGGCGCGTCCCGGCTTACTAAACCCTATCAGCGTTAAATGACAACGCTCGGCGACCTCAACGGCGAGCTGAGTCGCAGCGGATACCGCAAATAAAATCTCCACGCCGCACATCGCGGACTTTTGCACCATCTCATAGCTGGCGCGACTGGAGACCAGCACCGCGCCCTGCTGCCACGGCTGCTGGCTACGATGCCCCAGCAGTTTATCCAGCGCCACATGGCGACCCACGTCTTCGCAGCCACCGAGCAATTCCCCCTGCGGCGACATCCATGCCGCCGCGTGCGTGCATCCGGTGAGATTGCCGATGGGTTGGTAATTGCGCAGTTGCGCCAGCCCGCTATCGAGGTTTGCCAGATCGAAGGTTTGGGTAAACGGCAACGGTTGCAGCGGTTTACCAATCTGGTCGAGTTGTTCCACGCCGCACACGCCACAGCCGGTTCTGCCCGCCATGGCACGGCGCTGCTCTTTTAGCGCCATAAAGCGTCGGCTGGAGAGTTCGATCTGCACTTCAATACCGTTGCAGCCGGGCACCACATCCATGCCGAAAATCTCATCAGGCTTCTCAATAATGCCTTCTGAGAGTGAGAAACCGAGCGCAAACGCCTCAAGATCGTTGGGCGTGGCCATCATCACCACATGGGAAATGCCGTTATACACCAGCGCGATCGGCACCTCTTGTGCCAGCCAGTCGGTTTCAGACGTGCTGATATCACGCCGCTGACGTACCGGCGCCTGCACTGCGCCTGAGATCTCAATCACACTCTGATGACTTTCCTGTGCTTTAACTTTCACTTTGCTCGCCTCGGACAACAACCACATTAAAGCAGTGGTATTATTTCGCTGCTATTCTCACACTATTAGTTGGGTCATTGTGAGCCTCGGCCCAACGCATCACAAAAAATTTTGCCCGTCATGCGGATTGTGGCAAGGCAGTAAACCCATTCAAGCCGGGAGCTTACACCAGTAAGCGACGGGAACGAATGGGCGCAGGCCACGCAGCGACAATACGCACGACGCAGGCAAATTGTAGCAATGTCGACTCAAGGATTAACCATGAACGTCAGCCGAAGAAAATTCTTCAAAATCTGTGCTGGCGGTATGGCAGGGACATCGGCAGCACTCCTCGGCTTCACGCCAGAGGTGGCGCTGGCGGAAACGCGACAGTATAAGCTGCTGCGTGCCCGCGAAACCCGTAACACCTGCACCTACTGCTCAGTGGGCTGTGGCTTGTTAATGTACAGCCTCGGTGACGGCGCGAAAAACGCCAAAGAGACCATTTTTCACATTGAAGGCGATCCGGATCATCCGGTGAGTCGTGGTGCATTGTGCCCCAAAGGCGCTGGCCTGCTGGATTTTGTCCACAGTGAAAGCCGCCTGCACTACCCCGAATACCGCGCGCCAGGCTCCGATAAATGGCAGCGCATCAGCTGGGACGATGCCTTTGACCGTATCGCGAAACTGCTGAAAGCCGACCGTGACGCCAACTTTATCGCGCAGAACGCCGCAGGTGTTACCGTGAACCGCTGGCTCTCATCAGGCATGCTGTGTGCATCCGCATCCAGCAATGAAACTGGCTACTTAACCCAGAAATTTACCCGATCGCTCGGCATGTTAGCGGTCGACAACCAGGCACGCGTTTGACACGGACCAACGGTAGCAAGTCTTGCTCCAACATTTGGTCGCGGTGCGATGACCAACCACTGGGTCGACATCCGTAATGCCAATCTGATCGTTGTGATGGGTGGCAACGCCGCTGAAGCGCATCCTGTGGGATTCCGCTGGGCGATGGAAGCCAAGATTCACAACAAAGCCAAATTGATTGTTATCGATCCTCGCTTCACGCGTACGGCATCGGTGGCAGACTTTTACACGCCGATTCGTTCCGGCACCGACATTGCTTTCCTGTCGGGCGTGCTGCTGTGGCTGCTGCAAAATGACAAAATCCAGCATGAATATGTGCAGGCGTACACCAACGCCAGCCTGATAGTGCGCGAAGACTATCATTTTGATGACGGCCTGTTCAGCGGCTACGACGAAGCCAATCGCAAGTATGACAAAACCAGCTGGAACTATGAGCTGGGCGATGACGGCTTTGCCAAACGTGATGACAGCCTGCAACATCCACGCTGTGTGTGGAATCTGCTGAAACAGCACGTCAGCCGCTACACGCCAGAAATGGTGTCACGCATCTGCGGCACGCCGAAAGAGGACTTCCTGCACGTCTGCGAGCTGATCGGTGAGACCAGCGCGCGCGATCGCACCACCTCATTCCTGTATGCGCTGGGCTGGACGCAACACTCGGTCGGTGCGCAAAACATCCGCACCATGGCGATGATCCAGCTGCTGCTCGGCAACATGGGCATGGCCGGCGGCGGCGTCAACGCCCTGCGCGGTCACTCCAACATTCAGGGGCTCACCGATCTCGGCCTGCTGTCGCAAAGTTTGCCAGGTTATATGACATTGCCGTCGGAGAAACAGACCGATCTGCAAAGCTATCTCGCGGCCAACACGCCGAAACCGACGCTACCCGGCCAGGTGAACTACTGGGGTAACTACCCGAAATTCTTTGTCAGCATGATGAAGGCCTTTTTTGGAGACAAAGCGCAAGCAGAGAACAGCTGGGGATTCGACTGGTTGCCGAAGTGGGACAAAGGCTACGACGTTTTGCAGTACTTCGAGATGATGTCGCAGGGCAAAGTGAATGGCTATCTTTGCCAGGGCTTTAACCCGGTGGCCTCATTCCCGAACAAACGCAAAGTGATCGATTCACTGTCGAAGCTCAAGTTCCTGGTGACCATCGACCCGCTCAACACCGAAACCTCGACCTTCTGGCAAAACCACGGTGAGTTTAACGATGTGGATCCGGCGAAGATTCAGACCGAAGTGTTCCGCCTGCCCTCCACCTGCTTCGCGGAAGAGAATGGCTCCATCGTCAACTCCGGACGCTGGCTGCAGTGGCACTTCAAAGGTCAGGATGCGCCAGGCGAAGCGCTGAACGATGGCGAAATTCTCTCCGGCATTTACAGCCGTCTGCGAAAAATGTACGCCAGTGAGGGCGGTGCCTTGCCCGAACAGGTGCTGAACATGACGTGGAACTACCAGACGCCTGATAACCCGGCTTCGGAAGAAGTGGCGATGGAGAGCAACGGCAAAGCGCTGGCGGATGTGTTCGATGACAAAGGCACGTTGCTGGTGAAAAAAGGCCAGCAGCTCAGTAGCTTTGCGCAGTTGAAAGATGACGGCAGCACCAGCAGCGGCTGCTGGATTTTTGCGGGCAGCTGGACGCCAGATGGCAACCAGATGGCGCGGCGTGATAACACCGATCCGAGTGGATTGGGCAATACGCTGAACTGGAGTTGGGCATGGCCGCTCAACCGACGCATCCTCTACAACCGCGCATCGGCCGACCCGCAAGGGAATCCGTGGGATCCGAAACGGCAGATCCTCAAGTGGGATGGCAGTAAATGGGGCGGCATGGATATTCCGGATTACAGCACCGCCGCACCGGGGAGCAATGTGGGGCCGTTTATCATGCAGCCAGAAGGCATGGGCCGCCTGTTCGCGCTCGACAAAATGGCTGAAGGTCCTTTCCCGGAACACTACGAGCCGTTTGAAACGCCACTCGGCACGAATCCACTGCATCCGAACGTCATTTCGAACCCGGCAGCACGCGTGTTCAAAGACGATCTGGCGGCGATGGGTAAAGCCGAGCACTTCCCGTATGTCGGCACCACGTATCGTCTCACCGAGCATTTCCACTACTGGACCAAACACGCGTTACTCAATGCCATCGCGCAGCCGGAGCAGTTTGTGGAGATTGGTGAGAAGCTGGCCAACAAGCTGGGCATCGTGCAGGGCGATACGGTGAAAGTGAGCTCCAATCGCGGTTACATCAAAGCCAAAGCGGTGGTCACCAAACGCCTGCGCCCACTTGATGTGGATGGCAAAACCGTCGATACCGTCGGCATTCCGATTCACTGGGGCTATCAAGGCATTGCGAAGAAAGGCTTTATCGCCAATACCCTGACGCCGTTTGTCGGTGATGCCAACACGCAAACGCCCGAGTTTAAGGCGTTCCTGGTTAACGTTGAGAAGGTGTAGGAGAACGTAGATGGCTTATCAATCACAAGACATTATCCGCCGCTCCGCCACCAATGGTTTCACGCCTGCCCCGCAGGCGCGTAATCATCAGCAGGAGGTGGCGAAGCTGATCGACGTGACCACCTGCATCGGTTGCAAAGCCTGCCAGGTGGCGTGTTCAGAGTGGAACGACATCCGCGATGAGGTTGGGCATAACGTTGGGGTGTATGACAACCCAGCGGATCTGACCGCCAAATCCTGGACGGTGATGCGCTTCTCAGAAGTGGAGGAGAATGGCAAGTTAGAGTGGCTTATCCGCAAGGATGGGTGCATGCACTGCGCCGATCCCGGCTGCCTAAAAGCCTGTCCGTCCGAAGGTGCGATTATTCAGTACGCCAACGGCATCGTCGATTTTCAGTCCGAGCAGTGCATTGGCTGCGGCTACTGCATTGCCGGCTGTCCGTTCGACGTGCCGCGCCTGAATAAAGACGACAACCGCGTGTATAAATGCACGCTGTGTGTCGATCGTGTCAATGTTGGCCAGGAACCGGCGTGCGTCAAAACCTGCCCGACCGGCGCGATTCATTTCGGCAGTAAAACCGATATGCAGGCGCTGGCGGCAGAACGCGTGGCGGAGCTGAATACGCGCGGCTATGACAATGCGGGCTTGTACGATCCGGAAGGCGTCGGCGGCACGCATGTCATGTACGTGCTGCATCATGCTGATAAACCGCAGCTGTATCACGGTTTGCCAGAAAACCCGAGCATCAGTCCGGCGGTCACCTTCTGGAAAGGTATCTGGAAACCGCTGGCGGCCATCGGTTTCGCCGCCACCTTCGCTGCCTCGGTATTCCACTATGTCGGCGTCGGGCCGAACCGGGTGGAAGAGGATGAGGACGAGAACCTGCACGAAAAAGAGGAGCGCGAATGATGAAAAAGCGCGATCGTCTGGTGCGCTACAGCGCACCGGAACGCATCAATCACTGGATTGTAGCGTTCTGTTTTGTTCTGGCAGCCCTGAGCGGGCTGGGTTTCTTCTTTCCCTCCTTTAACTGGCTGATGCACGTTTTGGGCACGCCACAACTGGCGCGCATCCTGCATCCCTTTGTCGGCGTGGTGATGTTTGCTGCTTTTCTGATCATGTTTTTGCGCTACTGGAAACAGAATCTGATCAATCGCGAAGACCTGCTTTGGGCGAAAAACATCAATAAGATCGTACGCAATGAAGAGGTGGGTGATACCGGCAAATACAACTTCGGGCAGAAGTGTGTGTTCTGGGCTGCTATCATCAGCTTAGTCTTGCTGCTGGCGAGCGGAGTGGTTATCTGGCGTCCTTACTTTGCAGGCGCCTTTGCGATTCCGCTGATTCGCGCCGCTTTGGTGGTGCATTCGGTCTCAGCTGTGGCATTGATCGTGGTGATTATGGTGCACATTTATGCGGCGCTGTGGGTCAAAGGCACCATTACGGCG
>NZ_DAMDQC010000035.1:0-33321 GCF_032082325.1 Pantoea sp. CTOTU50773
GACAAGCTGTTAATCAGTGCTGTTGAGTCTTCAAACTCACCTACAACGTTGACCCATTCGATCTGTTCCAGAGACTTACGGATACCGAACAGAACAATCGGATGGTCATCGGCAATAATTACATTCAGGTTATTCATCTTATGGGTTACCTTGCTGCAGCAGTTGGTTGACGTATGCGTCAATTTCACTGGTGGTATTTATAATGGTTAAATCTTCACATAGTTTTATGTGATTTTCTAACTCTTCACAAAGCTGTTTACCTGGAACCAGATTTAGCATGGCGAACACGCCTTTCAGGCGATGTGCAGTCTGAGCAAGCGAGGGATAATCCTTCTCCGCTGCCTCAGTATACAGTCTCTTCACATCAGGCGGTACTGTCTCAGTAAACAGCTGGAAATAGCCTCCGCTCAACAGCGGCGTGGCAGCCTCATCTTCACTACTTTCCTCCATCAAATCATGAGCCATTTGCTTTTCAATCAGTGCCAGCAGTGCGTCAAGCAGCGCATTGCTGAGATTGAAATTGACCCGGTATTGCTGATCGTTCAATGCGTGGTGACCCATTTCGTCACCGGCTAATAGCAGAGCCCAGCCATTGAGGCGGGCGGGATCGTCAGTGATCAGCACATCATGATCCTGACCGGATAAACGTTCGTCAGAGGTCAGGCAATTCGCTCCCCAGTTTTCTAACTGGCGGCAAACAATTTTGTGCACATCCTCGACGGCGATATCGACCAGTGCGGTTACACCTTCCAGCAGCTTCTCTTCCTGCTCGCCTTGTAGTTCCAGCGCGAGGGGCAGTTGAATATTATAGCGTGTGCCGATATCGGGTTTGGCGATGATCTCCAGCTGGCCACCCATTTGCTTGCACAGCTGCTTGCAGAGGAAAAATGCCATGCCAGAGGCCTGACCGTAACGATCCTGGGTGGTTTCGCCCAGATACGGGAAATCAACATTGGCCAGCTCATCGACACTCAGGCCTGAGCCGGTATCCACCAGTTGCAGCAGCACTGAGTTAGGTTTGTTCTCGCTGGCCTTAATCTCCAGCGTAATTTTGCCCCACTGCGTGGTGGTGAGCGCATAGTGCATCAGGGTGGTCAGGACTTTGCGCAGTGCACGGCGATCGCCAAAGCGCATCTCGTCGTTGGCCAGATGGTTGTTGACCACCAGCGCCAACCCTTTACGGCGCATCAGCGGTAGGCTCTCCAGCGCGATGTCATCCAGCAACTCCTGCAAATTGAACACGCTAGCATCCGGCGACCAGTCGTGTGCTTCCAGGCGGTTCAGCAATACAATGTCATCGACCAAACGAGACAGGCCCTGACTTTCATCAAGCAAATCCAGCACGCTTTCGTCTTCATCACGCTGGCTGAGTTGCACCAGTTGCGCCACCATACTCTCCAGCGGACGGTTGAGGGCGTGACCGAGATTTTGCATCAGCTGCTGACGCATCTGATGATTACGATCCAACACCTGCTGTGCCTTCTGCAGTTTTTTATTCACCAGCAATTCACGGTCCTGATCGCGCATCATAAACAGCTGAGTATGCGGTGACAGCACGCTACGGGCGTGGCGGATCTCGTACACCTCGTTGTTGATGGTGGCCTGCAGCACGCCCTGATGCTGATCGGACATATTGATGATTTTCTGCAGGTTCAGATGGGGTAACAGATGCTCAGCAATCTTGTTGCTCAACAGCGTGCGATTGGTAGCGAAGTCATACACCAGCAAACCCACCGGCAGGCTCGCAACAATCTCTTCATTCAGCATGCGCAGCGAATCTAACTCGGCGCTTTGGTTCTCGTTCGGGCGCAATGACTGCTGACGCAATAAAGTAATGCCGGCAATCGAGAGCAGTAACAGCACCAGATTGATCAACAGCGGCCACATCAGATTATGCAGGGTATCCAAAGCGAGGCTGGTGAGCGGCACGCGATATACTAACTGTAACGAAGTGCTGGGCAGTGACGCCGCAATGACGAGATTAGGATTCGCCAGTGAAACAGATGTCGTTTCGCTAGTGGCATCGTCGCTGCTGGTGCTGGAAGATTGCGTGGCATCCTGAATCAACTGGAAATTTTCCAGCGGCATGCTGTGCGGGATCAAATCGTTGATCGGCAGATCAAAAGCGACCACCGTGGCGAGGTGACCAGGCTGGTTGAAGGTGGTGCGCAGGGTAAAGTAGTGATCGTTCTGCCAGGCGAAATGGCGCAGCGGTGAGAAGCTTTCACGTTCGTCCAGCGCATTGGCCTGTTGCAGCATCTCGGCACGGCGGCTGTCGACCAGCGTATTGATGGCGCTATCTTTATAACGCGTTGCCATATCTTTTAATGGCAGCGTCGAGATCATGATCAGGCTGTTGTCCTGGCCATTGAGGAAATACATCGACCAGGTGGGATTCTCTGCGCCCCACAGCGTATCGAGGTAGTTGGACATGCGCATCGTCATATCCAGCGTGCTGCTGTCGTGGGAGCCAAAGATCAGCGCCTCCGTTTTACGGCGCGTCTTTTCCAGGTAGTAAACATCCGGGCGCAGGCGGGTTTCCAGAAGATTGGTGTTGGGTGCAGATCCGGCCGCACTGGTGGCGAGATTTTCATAAATCTGCCAGGTCGCGAAACGCGAAGCGTCGATGCGTTTTTGTACGGCACGCGCTAAATCGGTCATCGCGTAACGCTTCTCAGTAAGCCAGGCGTTAACACTGTTGTGCACCATAGCTCCCAGGGCCAGAAACAGCACCAGGTTGAACACCACGAAGAAACGGGTGACGTTACCCGAGGTCAGCGGAAATTTATAAGGCAGCATAGTGTCTCAGGATCCTGCGATTAGCGCGCCACCAGGCGAGCACTGGCGGCAACGGCCAGCAGCAGCAGGGCGATCAATAAAAATGCGCCACTCAAACTGAGCCACTGGGAAATAAATCCGATTAGAGCCGGACCTGAAAGAATACCTGCATAGCCTAATGTTGTCATGGCAGAAATCGCCAGATTCGACGGCATATCGTGTTGATTCCCGGCCGCATTAAACAGCATTGGCACGGTGTTGGCTAAGCCGAATCCCACCAGCAGGAAAGCCAGCAGTGCAACCTGTGGCCACGGCAGTAACACCGCCAGCGTCATACCCGCTGCAGCGGCTAACGCACCCGTGACCATGACGGGATAGCGACCAAAACGTTGAATGACTTTATCACCGGTGAGACGGCCAATTGTCATCGCCACGGAGAAGATGGCATAGCCCAATCCCGCATGTGCTACGTCCATCTCTGTGTTTTGCAGTAACAGCAGTGCGCTCCAGTCAAGCACCGCGCCTTCTGCCAAAAACAGAATGAAGCACAGTAACCCCAGGAAAGCGACCCAACCGCGTGGGATCACCAGCCAGGGTTGATCGGGCTGATGCAACCGTTCAGTCATTAACGTTGGCAGGCTGATCACCAGCAGCACCACGATTAACACCATCACCACCGCGACAGCATGCAGGGGCGAGAGACCACTGGCCAGCAATAAACTGACGCTACCGGCACCAATAATCCCGCCCAGGCTGAAGAAACCATGGAAACCCGACATCATCGGCTTGCGTGCTGCTTTCTCCACTTCAACGGCCTGCACATTCATGGCGACATCCAGCATGCCTAACCCGGCACCGAAGATCATCAGTGCCGCAGCCATCAACCACATCACATTTAGCAGAGTGAGCAGTGGCAGGATCGTCAGCACCACTAACGTGGAACATAACATCACCCGACGGCCGCCCACGCGGGCAATCAGCGCACCGGTAATCGGCATCGCTGCGAGCGATCCCACACCGAGGCACAGCAGCAGCCCACCTAACGATGCGCCGCTCAGTGCCAGACGCTGGCTGGCAAAGGGAACCAGTGGCGCCCATGCCGACATGCAAAGTCCGGCGATCAGAAAGACGATGCGTGTACCCATGTTGACACGCTGATGCAAATGATTGTGCTGTGCGGCGTCCAGTGCTGTCATAAAAGTCTTTTTCAATAGCCGTCAAAGCGACGAAGTTTAGCATTAAAGCTGACGTCTCACCGCAGTTCAGAACCGATGAGTTCAGAAAAGATGAGCGCCAGAAACAGGCATATTACCGAGTTTTGGCGTGGCGTGACGCTTTTCCAGAACTTTCCTGGCACTTTCACGGCCTTCCTGCCGCGATCAATCGGTCGCGAATTGAAATTTCATGATGGAAAAGGACGAATATAAAATCATCATCGGTAATAAATCAGCGCTGCACTTTGCCTTAACCAATTGAATAAGAGGAGACTCATGTAGGCTAATAGGAGAGAGTCTGGTCCAGAGCATATTCCACTATTCTTCATTACGCACAGAAATTAACATTGCAGAATGATGGTTATCGATTGAACAAAAAGTGCGAAAAATAGCTAATAATGCGCCCGAGAGATTGTGTTAATTTAACTCAATCAACTAACTTTACTTAAAATTACGCGGAGATGAGTGATTTTGGCAAAAAAAATGCCGGACAAACATGTCCGGCGGGAATTAGGGTAAAACAACTCATTCGGGGTGAATGAAGGGAATAATGAAATAAATGATGATAGCGGGAGTAATTGTATGCGCTGAAGTGACTTTAGTTTTATCATTCAGTGCGGCAGGGCGTGTCAATTTAAGTTGTTGTTATTAAATGTATAAATAATCGATTACCAATATGTGCTGTATTCTTTGTTGATCCGTGCTGATTATTAGTTCCACGATATTTACATTTGGAAATAACTATTAAATACAATGAAACACTTTTGGAAATTTAGTATCATTTTCGTGATAGATTATTGCCCCGTATAAAATAACAATGGCTTGCCGGCTGAATTTTTAATCGTTCAGTTTGCAGTGGCATAAATAAAGGCACATTAAAGAGGGTAATAAAATGAAACGTCGCGTTCTCTCCCTGATGATCCCTGCATTGCTGGTTGCAGGTTCAGCAAGCGCAGCTGAAATTTACAACAAAGATGGCAACAAATTAGACCTCTACGGTAAAGTCGATGGTCTGCACTATTTCTCCGACAACTCAGGTTCAGACGGTGATCAGTCTTACCTGCGTTTCGGTTTCAAAGGTGAAACTCAGGTCACAGACCAACTGACCGGTTACGGCCAGTGGGAATACCAGGCTGCCCTTAACACCTCTGAAAACGAAGGCACCGCCAACAGCTTTACGCGTGTCGGTTTTGCGGGGCTGAAATTCGGTGATGCCGGTTCATTCGACTACGGTCGTAACTATGGCGTGATCTATGATGTTTCGGGCTGGACTGACGTATTGCCAGAGTTCGGTGGCGATACCTACGGCGCGGACAACTACATGTTCCAGCGCGGTAACGGCATGGCGACCTACCGCAACACCAACTTCTTTGGCCTGGTGGATGGCTGGAACTTTGCAGTCCAGTATCAGGGCAAAAATGACAACCCAACTGAATCCTCTAGCGGTCGTGATGTGCTGGGTGAGAACGGTGATGGTTACGGCCTGAGCACCACTTATGACATCGGCTCCGGTTTCGGTATCGGTGCAGCGATGTTCCAGTCTGACCGTACTAACAACCAGAACACCGGCGCTATCCTGGGTCGTGGTGATAAAGCTTCTGCTTACACCGGTGGCCTGAAATATGACGCCAACAACGTGTATCTGGCCGCGATGTACACCCGTTCGTACAACGCGACGCGCTTTGGCTCAAGCGATGCGACCTCATACGGTTATGCGGATACGGCGGATAACTGGGAATTGGTGGCACAGTACCAGTTCGACTTCGGTCTGCGCCCATCCCTGGCGTTCGTTTCTTCTCGCGGCAACGTGCAGAACTACGGCGATCAGAACCTGAAAAAATATGTTGATGTGGGTGCGACTTACTACTTCAACAAAAATATGTCGACCTATGTTGATTACCAGATCAACATGCTGGACGACAACAACTTCACCAATGCGGCCGGTATCAACACCGACGACATTGTGGCACTGGGCCTGGTTTACCAGTTCTAAGTTGCAGCTTGGTAGGGCGCGCCATGGTGCGCCCTCGGCGGGCTTCGGGTCGCCGCTACTGCATCTGTTGCATTAACGCACTTAGTCATACCTCCACGATCTCCTTTGCCTATTTCCTCCTCTGTATTCGCACAATGGCACCGTCGACCAGCAACATCATCTGTGCAGCCTTAAACTGCCTTTATGCTGGCAACTTCTCAGGGATTTTCTTTTTTAACGGCTGACCGATAGCGGCAGAAGAGTCTCTGTTTCACTGTAAGGCAGGAAGACGCCCGGATGACTATCCGGGCCTGGGCGAGCGGAGAAATGAGATTACGATACAGTGCGCCATTTTTTGGCTTTTGGCGCGGGCACTACCGACGTATGGGGCGTGGGTGTGCTGCCTTCCATTGCGACGCCTGCCAGCGTAAACGCGGAGAAGCGCAACCAGTGTTGCCAGGTTTGTTGGGTTTTTGTCTTATTCATTTTGCACCTCGCTGATGTTCAACTCAGTCTCAACGGTGCAGAATTCATGCCAGGTCACCGCTCTCAGCGCCACGCGGCCTCAATCTGATTTGCTACACTCCGGCAGCGCTGAAGCGGTGCATATCATTAATCCATGGTGCAAAAATTTAACGTTTGCGCGAGGGGTAATGCTGAATCAGGCGATGGCGATAGTGTTGCCAGCAGCGGAAAGTCCCGAAGATGAACAGAACGGCGGATACAGCGAGAATCATAAAAATCATCTGTCGCTCCTGTGCGGTTGGGGGGCTTGAACGCTCAATCCTGTGCAAGTCAGGTATGAACATCAAGCAGCTTTAGCCTGTTTTACAAGCGGTTTATGCTTTGAAACAGGATGAATTAATGAGTTACAGATGAGGAAGTGATGAGTATTAAGAATATTCTGCTAATTGGTGTTATCACCAGCGCGTTGTTCGGCTGCGACCAGCAGGCCTCCCGTAGCGCACTGGTGCTGGAAGGGAAAACCATGGGCACCCAGTGGCGCGTCAGCCTGGCGGGCGTCGATCCCCAACGGCAGGCCGCTTTGCAGCAGGCTATTCAGCAGCAGCTTGATCGTGATGATCATGAACTCTCCACCTGGAAGCAGGATTCAGTTTTGTCGCGCTTCAACCAGTATCAGGGTGATCAGCCGCAGCCGGTGAGCGCGGATATGGCGGATATCGTGGTTGAAGCCCTGCGCATCGGTCATAAAACCGAGGGTGCGATGGATATCACCGTCGGCCCGCTGGTCAATTTGTGGGGGTTCGGGCCCACGAAACAGCCTGCGCACACCCCGAGCCAGGCGCAGATTGACGCAGCGAAAGCGCAAACCGGCTTACAACATTTGCATGTGATCCAGAGCGTGGAGGGGCAGTGGTTGCAGAAAGATCTGCCCGCGCTGGATGTCGATCTTTCGACCATGGGGGAGGGATATGCCACCGACCATCTGGCACGATTGATGGAGCAGCAGGGCATTACCGACTATCTGGTGTCGGTGGGGGGCGCAGTACTAACCCGTGGGCAGAATGCCAGCAATCAACCCTGGCGTGTGGCGATCCAGAAACCCACCGATCGTGAAAACGCCGTCGAAGCGCGCGTTGACTTACAGGGGCACGGAATCAGCACCTCAGGCAGCTATCGCAACTATTATGAACTGGACGGCAAACGCATTTCGCACGTGATCGATCCCGCGACCGGACGCCCCATCGAACATAAACTGGTGTCGGCCACCGTGATTGCGACTACCGCGCTGGAAGCCGATGGCTGGGATACCGGGTTGATGGTGCTGGGCAGCGAACGGGCACAAGCGTTGGCAATCAAGGAACATTTGGCGGTTTATCTGATCAGCAAGCAGGGTGACGGCTTTACGCACTGGATGTCACCCCAGTTCAAATCCTTCCTGATCGATCAGGAAAGCAAATAACGGCAGGAGGCGCAGATGTTGGATCTGTTTAGTGAAGAAGCACCCTGGCAGGAACCGTTAGCGGAAGGCGCGGTGATTTTACGGCGCCGCGCGCGCGATGAAGCGGACGCATTGCTGGCGGCAATACAGGAGATTGCCGGGCAAAATCCCTTTGCTCACCGCATCACGCCGGGCGGGCATCGCATGTCGGTGGCGATGACCAACTGTGGCGATTTGGGCTGGTCGACGGACTCGCGCGGCTACCAATACACGGAGCAGGATAATGCCAGTGGGCACAAATGGCCGCCGATGCCTGCGCTGTTTCGCACGCTGGCGCAACAAACTGCGCAGGAAGCGGGATTCCCCGGCTTTAACCCGGATGCCTGCTTAATCAACCGCTACGAACCCGGTGCCAAACTCACGCTGCATCAGGATAAAGACGAGAAGGATCTGCGTCAGCCGATTGTTTCGGTGTCATTAGGCCTGCCAGCGGTGTTCCAGTTTGGTGGTTTTGAGCGCGGTGATGCCACGCAGCGGGTGCTGCTGGAGCACGGTGATATCGTGGTGTGGGGCGGCCCCTCACGCCTGCGTTATCACGGCATTCTGCCGCTCAAACCCGGTATTCACCCGGCAGCGGGCGCCTTTCGCTTTAATCTTACTTTCCGCCGCGCCCACTAACGGCGCGGTGAATGAGAATTAATCTTGCTATCATCCGGAGCGCCATTAAACTGCAGGCTGCTTGGTTGACCTCCGGAATCTGTTAATGGCATTGCTGCATGTGGTTTATCGCCAGTATCGCTGGCCTTTTATTGGTGTCATTCTGCTTACGCTGTTAAGCGCCGCGCTCGGCATCGGCTTAATCGCCTATATCAATAACGAGCTGATCGTCGCGGTAAATACCTCGATTTCTGTGCTGCCGAGTTTTCTGGGGCAGCTGTTTCTGCTGATGGCCGTGACGCTGGGATCGCAACTGGCGTTGACTCAGCTTGGTCATCACTTTGTCTGGCGCCTGCGCGGCGAATTCATCAAACGTATCCTCGATACTCGCGTCGAACGCATTGAGCAGATAGGTAACGCGCAACTGCTGGCGGGACTCACCAGTGATGTGCGTGCCATCACCATCGCCTTTGTCCGCCTGCCGGAACTGATTCAGGGCATCATTATTACCCTGGGTTCCGCGCTCTATCTGGCGTGGCTGTCACCTAAAATGCTGCTGATCACCTCGCTGTGGTTAGTGATCACGCTGGTTGGCGGCTGGCTGCTGGTGTCACGCGTTTATCAACACATGGCGAAGCTGCGTGAAATCGAAGACGATCTCTATCGTGATTTCCAGACCATTATTGAAGGACGCAAAGAGCTACAGCTTAACCGCGAGCGCGCTCAACTGATTTACGACAACGTCTATCAGGAAAACGCCACAAGCTATCGTCATCATATCGTTCGTGCCGATACCTTCCATCTCAGCGCGGTTAACTGGTCAAATATCATGATGCTGGGCGCGATTGGCATTGTGTTCTTTATGGCTAACGGTCTGGGTTGGGCGAACACGGCGGTGGCCGCCACCTATTCACTGACGCTGCTGTTCCTGCGCACGCCGTTACTGGCGGCGGTGGGTGCCTTGCCGACCTTGCTCAGTGCGCAGGTCGCCTTCCGTAAAATCAACACCTTCGATCTCGCGCCTTACGATGCACAGTTCAAAGTGCTGCCACAGGTGAGTAACTGGCAAACATTGGAACTGCGCGATGTCTGATTCCATTCTGGCGCTCACGGTTTCCAGATTGGCCCGATTACTCTGACGCTGCGTCGCGGTGAGTTAGTGTCCCTGATTGGCGGCAACGGCAGCGGCAAATCCACGCTGGCGATGCTGCTGACCGGCCTGTACCAGCCACAATCGGGCAGTTTGCTGCTGGATGGCAAAGTGGTTGACTGGCATAACCTCGATGCTTACCGCAAACACTTCTCAGCGGTGTTTACCGATGTACATTTGTTTGATCGCCTGATCGGTCACGGCGGTCAGCCAGCGAATCCTGGGCTGGTGCAGCAGTGGCTGGAACGCCTGAAGATGCAGGATAAACTGAAGCTGCAAGGCAATAAGGTGCTGAATCTGCAGCTCTCTAAAGGGCAAAGCAAGCGACTGGCGTTGCTGCTGGCAGCGGCAGAGGAACGCGACATCTTGCTGCTGGATGAGTGGGCTGCCGATCAGGACCCGCATTTCCGCCGCATCTTCTACCGCGAACTGCTGCCCTGGCTGCAGGCGTCGGGCAAAACCGTGTTTGCTATTAGCCATGATGATCACTACTTCATTCACGCCGACCGCTTGCTGGAGATGCGCGAAGGCCAGCTGAGTGAACTCACCGGTAACGAACGTGAGATGGCTACGCTGGATGCGGTGAAGCGCACCGACACCGGCCATTAACATCTGCCGGGAAAGCTTAGCAAAAAGCCTTATTGGGCAAGGTGTTGTCAGGCGAGTAAGGTGAGTTTCAACAGAGATTCCTCGTCTCTGTCTCCCTGGAACACTTCTGTCGTCTTGTGTTGTCACCGGCTTAGATTGATTCTGAGCCGGTTTTTTTATGGGTTATTCAGGGGATGAGCGATCAGCGTGATAACGCGGTCGCCGCGTCGCCAGAAGTGCGCCTGCAGGCGAGTACCGGCGTTAAACTCGCGTGAAAAGTCCTGCGTCAACGTGAGAGTGGCGCGGCCTTGCGTCAAATCCCACTCCAGCAACTCCGCGTGCAGAAAATCCATCGGCTGATGCAACTGTGGCCACAACGCTTTATAGACACTCTCTTTCAGTGAAAACAGCAAAGTAGCCGCCGCTGCAAACGGCAGTGCAGCGGCGGTTAACCGTTGACGCTCTGCACGGCTCATCAGCATCTCCGCCGTTTCCTCTGCGGTCTGTTCTGCCATCAATTGCTCGACATCAACGCCTATACATAGGGGCGCCTGCGTTGCCGCGATGACGGCCATTTGCTGCGAATGCGAGAGTGAGGCCTGAATCCCCACCGGCCATACAGGCGAGCGATCGGGCGCATTACGCAGGATAAAGTCAGGCATCGCGAAGCGCGCCAGCATCTGCTGCGCCAGCCAGCGACTGGCTAAATGCTCAGCTTTACGCTTGGTGACGGCATTGTGTAACGCCAGTGGTAGCGGGAGCTGCCAGTGTTGATGCAGATCGCTGTGCCATGCCTGCTGATTAAATTCACACCACGCAATAGGGAGCGGAGAGCTTGTCATAGCCGCAGCGGTAATAAACGGAGAGGGGGTCAGTGCCAGGGGAATTTCAGAAGCAAACATTAAGCATCACGGCTGACGGTTAAAACGCTATTTTTACCCGTCAGCCGTGAAAAGAGCAAGCCAAAACGGCTCACCCACGTTTAGTGATTAGGCGGAATTGACATGCCTTTGATCTGTACCACAAAGTGCTCGTTGCCTTTGGTTATACGCGCACCGCGGTCACACCACCGCGAAGCCAGGCGGAAAAAATCGTCGCTGCCGATATCGTAAGCCAGTTCAACTTTACTGATACCTGAATGCAGGAGTTCTTCCGCGTCCTGCAGGTTTTTAGCTTTGATGACCATAATAAGTGTCCATCGAAAAACAGGAAGGATAAGAGTAATTAAACTGTATGACAGTTTTGTTTCAATCAGATGAAATGCTGTCATATTTGACGAAAAATGTGATCCCGCTCCGCTTTGATTGCTTTCGGTAACTGACTGATTATTTCCGAGAAGATTTCCCACTCAGGCCGTTTTACGATAATACTGAATGGGTTAACCAAGGAGGTTGTTATGGAAATACCGCGTCTGGAAACGCCCCGTTTACTGCTGCAACCGCTGCGAAGCGAAGATGCGATTCAGGTACAGCAGGTTTTCCCGCGCTGGGAAATCGTGCGGCATCTGATCGGTTCTGTGCCCTGGCCTTATCCCGCTGATGGCGCCCGTCAATATATTGAGGGTATGGCGCTGCCTGCAATGAAAGCAGGGCAGGCGTGGCACTGGAGCCTTCGCCATCGATCTGATCCCAACAGTCTGATTGGTTTAATCTCACTGCGTCTGGGGCCGGAAGATAACCGGGGATTCTGGTTGGTGCCCGAATGGCAGAAGCAGGGATTGATGAGTGAAGCCTGCGCAGCAGTCACCGAATTCTGGTTTATCCATCTCGATCAGACGCGTCTGCGTGTGCCCAAGGCGATGGATAATCTGGCTTCTCGTCGCATCTCGGAACGCACTGGCATGCGGTTAGTGGATACCTATCGCAAAACTTTTGTTGAGGGCGAGTTACCGGCGGGCACCTGGGAACTGACGCGTGACGAATGGCTGGCGCAGCGTGATAGAGGATAGCGGCCTTCAGAAAGCAAAAAAGCAACCTTAAGGGCTGCTTTTTTATAGGATTTTGGTCGGCACGAGAGGATTTGAACCTCCGACCCCGGACACCCCATGACCGTGCGCTACCAGGCTGCGCTACGTGCCGAACGTGGAGAAGTAGTCTACTGGTTCCGCTCACGATTGCAATATGCGCAGGTTTTAACTGCCTCATAATTAATCAGTTTGCGGTAAAGCGCTTCTCTTCCGTCAATACCTGTAGCAGTAATGCCAGCTGCGGTTTGTGATCCTTCAGTTTGTTACCCTGAGCATCGTAGGCGCTATAACTGCCGTTGTTATTCAGCACCAGCGTCACGGTTGGCGTAGTCACCACCAGTTTGCCCTCTTCACTACTGGCGACCCAGTTGTGACTGCGTTGAGCAGCAAACAGATCTTCACCCTGTGAATAATTGGCCGGATTGGTGCGCGCGTGCAGCAGACGTTGCATCAACGTCGTCATCACATCCTGCTGATCGGTCAGACGATCGATGGTCTGCGCCGGCGTATTCGGCCAGTGCACCACCAGAGGCACCCGTAACGTTGCACGGTTGCCCGGATTATCATCATTATCCGGCGTAACCGCACGCTGGGCGGTAATCACCACCACGGTATTTTTGAGCAAATCGCGTTGCTGCAACGTCTGTAGCACGGCCGCAATTTGCTCATCAACGCTGTTAGCCTGGCGCAAATAGCTGCGCTGACGCGCTTTAATGCTTTCGCCAGTCACGTTGACGCCATCAAGTGAAATCCAGGAGAACCAGGGCGCACCCTCGGCTTTCTGGCCGTTGAGCCAGTTTTGCCATTGGTTCACCGTCGTGCTGTTTGGCTGAGCATCCGCCTCTGGCAGGCTGTAATCCGCTAACAGCGCCTGGCGATACAAGGGTTGGCTGAAACCATCGGAGGAGAACAGACCAAACTGATACCCCTGCGAATTTAGCGCACCGAGTAACGCCGAAGGCATGCGCGCGGCAAGTACGCCGTCCATATAGCTGGAGGAGATGCCGTAAAACAGCCCGAACATGCCTTTCTCCGGCGCAATCCCGGCACTGTAGTGTTGGGTAAAGCGTACGTTGTCACTGGCAAACTGATTCAGCGATGGCAGTGCCTTATCCAGATTGTCATGACTCAAACCATCAACGGTTAGCAGCAGCAGGTTGTGGCGTGTGCCGCCATCGCGGAAGGTGATATCACTCAGCGGATACTGCACTGACAGCGCCTCAGGATCACCCTGTTGCACCAGACGACGCTGATACTCCTGCGCATCCAGCAAGCCATGGCGTTCAAGAAAGCGTCGCGCGGTCATCGGATAGGAGAGCGGCAGATTGGCGCGCTGCATGGTAATCGGGCGATAGAAATTGGCGTCGGCCCAGATATACAGCAGATGGCTGGCAAAGAAAGCACAGATAAACAGCGCGGCCAGCGGCTTACCAAATGAGCGTCGATTCAGGCTGCGCAGCTTCTGCCAGCTCCAGGTGGCAAACAACATCTCCACGAGGAAGATGACCGGTACGCTAATAAACATCAGCTGCCAGTCACGCGCCATCTCGCTTTGGTCGGGGTTGATGACCAACTCCCACACCACCGGATTCAGATGGAGGTGGAAGCGGTTGAATACCGCGCTATCGACCATAATCAGCGTCAGCCCGGCAGTGGCGATAATCGCCGACAGCACCCTAAGCAATCGCTGTGACATCACCACAAAGGTGAGTGGGAAGATAATCAGCAGATAACCGGCAAACACAATAAAGCTAAAGTGGCCAATCCAGCTGGTATAGGCATAAATACGGCCCGCAAGCGAGGCGGGCCAGTCGGCGACCAACAGGTAGCGGCTGCCTAAAATCAGCGCGAAGATGATGTTAAACAGGGCAAACCAGTGCCCCCAGCTGATCATCTGGGAGACTTTTTCGCGGTAGCGCTGCCGGTTGGTTACCATATTTATGAGGTCAGATCTGCAATTTAGTGGGCGTTGTCATCGCGAACGGAAGACTGCAACGCTTCCGCGAAAGATTTCGCCAGGCTGCGGCGCTGGGCCGGCGAGACACTGGTGTTAATCAAATTGGTTACCATGTTCCCTAACACCATCAGGGAAAGGTCGGTTGGCGCTTTGTCTTTTTCAAGAATCTGCGCCATCTGCGCGAGAAGCTTCTCTACGCGCTCGTCGCTATAACGGGATGATTGTGGCATATCGTCGACTAATCAAGTGTGAAAAGGCGGTATATTACCGTAACAACGCGCTTTTTTCCGCAATTAAATCGCAAGCAGAGCGATCAGTTTGTGCGTGGAGTTGAAAGCAGCGGCGGGCGGTGTTTGAATACGCGCCTGAGCCCAAAGGAGAGTCTACCATGAGTCTGGATATCGACCAGATTGCCCTGCATCAGTTAGTCAAACGTGATGAAAACCAGCTTGAGGTGGTCCTGCGCGACACTTTGCTGCCCGCGACCCGTGCGGTAGAAGAGATGGCAGAAGAGCTGCATCGGGTGTACAGCGCCAAAAGCAAAGCCTATGGCCTGTTTAATGAAGAGAGTGAACTGGCCGATGCGCTGCGCAATTGCCGCAAAGGGGAAGATGACTTTCTGGCCTTTAGCCGTGCCGCGACCGGGCGTCTGCGTGATGAGCTGGGCAAATATCCGTTTGCGGAAAGTGGCGTGGTGCTGTTCCTGCACTATCGCTATCTGGCGGTGGAGTATTTGCTGGTGGCGATGCTGAGCAGCCAGTCAAGCATGCGCGTCAATGAACAACTGGATATTAGCAGCACTCATTATCTCGATATTAATCATGCGGATATTGTGGCGCGTATCGATCTTACTGAATGGGAAACCAACCCAGAATCCACCCGTTATCTGACCTTCCTGCGTGGACGCGTCGGGCGCAAAGTGGCCGATTTCTTTATGGATTTCCTCGGTGCCAGCGTTGGACTCGATACCAAAGCACAGAACCGGGGGTTGCTGCAGGCGGTAGATGATTACTGCGCGGAATCGAATCTCGATAAGAACGAGCGCCAGAACTATCGTCAGCAGGTTTACAGCTACTGCAACGACCAACTGCAGGCGGGTGAGGAGATTGCGCTGGAAGATCTTTCCAGTGAACTGCCGCCGCTGGGAGAGAAAACCTTCCAGGCCTTTACCCAGGAGCAGGGTTATGAGTTGGAAGAGCATTTCCCGGCTGACCGTAGCACATTACGCCAGTTGACCAAGTTTGCTGGCAGCGGTGGCGGCCTGACGCTGAATTTTGATGCCATGCTACTGGGCGAGCGCATTTTTTGGGATCCCGCGACCGATACCCTGACCATCAAAGGCACACCGCCTAATCTGCGCGATCAGTTACAGCGCCGAACCGGCGGTAACTGATTTTCAGGCAAAAAAAACGCCGCGTAAGCGGCGTTCTCTTTTCAACTCGTTGGCGATTAAGCGCGAACGAAGTCGATGTGGTGCAGTTTTGGCTTGAACGGATGACGCTGTACCGCCTGAGCTTTAACTTTAACTTCTTTACCATCAACAACGATGGTCAGCACGTCGGTGTAGAACTCAGGCTTAGCCTGCAGGTTCATTACAACGTCGTGGTCCAGTTCGATAGCAACTGGCGCTTCGTTTCCGCCATAGATGATGGCTGGGAATTTATTTGCTACACGCAGACGGCGGCTCGCACCCTTACCCTGCTCTTTACGTACTTCAGCGTTGAAAGTGGTCATTTGATTTCTCTTCAATCATTTCTGCTACAGGCGACCCAGCAACAGACGGTTATTCATATGCTTTTACGGATGCAAAAGCGGGCGGCATTATAGCCGCAATAGAAGACGCGGGCAAATGATTCCGTCGCTTAACGCAGCTCATTCGCGCGTCGATAACGTCCTTGATAATCGAACATCTTCTCGCGAATTTGCCAGAAATGACCTTTCGCGCGTGCCACCACAAAATCGGGCTGACGCAGCAGTGGCTGCAAAGCGATAACATCCGCAGCCGTTTGCCAACCGAGTTCCACGCCGGGTGCGCGCTGGTGTGGGCGCATAAACAGCTGCTCGAAGGCTTTACGTTGAGCAGGCGTTTGCAGACGAAAACGTTCACTGACGCTGGTGCCATCTTCATCAAAGTAGGTCGCTTTTAGCCATTCGCCTTTCTCGTCGCGCCCTTGCTCCAGCGTCATACCGCCGCAGCGCAGCACACGTGCATCTTTAAGTTTTAGCGCGGCTTTCAACATATCATCAGGGTCGACCATAATACGATCGCACTGATGACAGCGGCGGGCCGCAATATCGTTTTCTGCACCGCAGTCGGGACAACTTTTAAAGCGGAAGCGATAGTCGCACTGTTCACGATTGCCCTCATCATCCTCCATCACGCCCTGACACCGACGGCCAAAATGTTCAATGATATGGCCATCTTCGGTGGTTTTTCCCCAGAAGGTATTGGCGAAACCACAGGCTGGGCAGAACACTTGCACCGGCTGATTGTCACTGGCGCCTTTTGGCGTGCCGACTTCAGGGGTAAAGAGATCGTGCGGATTGCCAGCATAATCGAGGATCAGGCAGTCGGTTTTGCCTGGTGACAAACGCAGGCCGCGCCCGACAATCTGTTGATACAAACTGACCGATTCAGTGGGGCGCAATATGGCGATAAGATCCACATGCGGCGCATCAAAGCCGGTGGTCAGCACCGCGACGTTCACTAAAAACTTTAACTGTTGCGCTTTAAATTCGCTGATCAAACGATCGCGTTCTTTCACCACTGTTTCCGCTGACACCAACGCGCTGTTCTCGGGCAACAGAGATAAAATCTCACGCGCATGTTCTACCGTGGCGGCGAATACCATCACGCCACGACGATCCTCCGCGAACTCCACGATCTGTCTGATGATGTGCGGCGTCACGCGATTCTGCTGCTTTAATTCGCGATTGAGATCGGCTTCGCTGAATAAACCGTTATTTTGCGGGATCAGGCGGCTGAAATCGTACTGTACGACCGGCATATCCAGCCGTTCGGGTGGCACAAGGAAACCGTGCTTGATCATGTAGCGCAGCGGCAATTCATAAATACAGTCGCGGAATAGCGCGTGCTGATCGCCGCGTACCATGCCGTGATAGTGAAACTGATAAATCCAGCCTTTACCGAGGCGAAAGGGCGTCGCTGTGAGCCCCAGCAGGCGCAGTTGAGGATTATGCTGCCGCAGATGGGCGAACAGCTGCTGATACTGACTCTCTTCGTTGTCGCTGATGCGGTGGCACTCATCGACGATCACCAGAGAAAAGGCGCTGTCGAAGCGATCCAGATTGCGCGCCACGGATTGCACGCTGCCAAATACCACTTTGCTTTCGCTCTGTTTGCGCTGTAAACCGGCGGCAAAAATATCGGCTTCCAGACCATACGCCTGATATTTGCTGTGGTTCTGCTCGACCAACTCTTTCACATGCGCCAGCACCAGCACGCGGCCTCGGGCAATGCGCGCCAGTTCAGCAATCACCAGACTTTTACCGGCACCCGTCGGCAGCACAATCACGGCGGGCGCATCGTGGCGGCGAAAATGCTGGAGTGTGGCGTCAACCGCCTCTTGCTGGTACGGGCGCAGGGTGAAGGACATCAGGGCAAACTTTTTTTTCAAACGGGCACGCATTATGCCATGAAAACAGCTGAAACGCAGGCGCGGTACTGTTAGCAGGCGAAGGATCAAGCTATACTGCCCACACTTTTTTAACGGTTTAAAAACGCCGTTTCAGTTCCCTCCGTAGTAACAGGCAAAAGCGAATTCATGCGACTCGAAAAATTCATATCTCAGCAGCTGGAAGTCAGCCGTGCTATCGCTGGCCGCGAAATCCGCGCCAGGAAAGTCACCATTAATGGCGAAGTGGTTCGCGATGCGGGCTACAAAGTGTTGCCAGACGACGAAATCGAATACGACGGCAACCCACTGGTGGTGCAAAGCGGTCCACGCTACTTCATGCTGAATAAGCCGCAGGGTTATGTCTGCTCCACTGACGATCCCGATCATCCTACCGTGCTGTTCTTCATGGAAGAACCGGCTGCTTTTAAGCTGCATGCGGCGGGCCGTCTGGATATCGACACCACCGGTCTGGTGCTGTTGACGGACGATGGTCAGTGGTCACACCGTATTACCTCTCCGCGCCATCACCTGGAAAAAACCTATCTGGTTGAGGTAGAAGAGCCGATTGACCCTGCGTTGGTGGAGAAGTTTGCGACGGGGATTCAACTGCACAATGAGAAAGAACTGACCAAACCGGCGGTGCTGGAAATCCTCGATGAAAAAGCCGCTCGTTTAACTATCACGGAAGGCCGCTATCATCAGGTCAAACGCATGTTTGCCGCGATGGGTAATCATGTGTCCGCGCTGCATCGCGAAAGCATTGGCGAGATCGTGCTGGATGACGACCTGGCTGAAGGTGAATACCGTGAACTCACGGAAGAAGAGGTCGACAGCATCGGCCTGCCAGAAGAGCTGAAAAAACGCAAATAGCGGGAGAAAGCGGTGCGTAAGGAAAAGAATTCACCGGTAGGGTTGGTCGTGATTCTGGGATTGCTGGCGATGCTGATGCCGCTCTCCATTGATATGTATTTGCCGGCAATGCCGCAAATCGCACGCGAATTTGCCGTTTCGGCAGGCAGCGTGCAGATGACGCTTAACCTTTACATTCTGGGGTTTGCTATCGGGCAGTTGGTGTATGGCCCGCTGGCGGACAGCTACGGACGTAAACCGGTGATTGTGCTGGGCACGCTGATCTTTGCCTGCGCCGCGGCGGCATGTGCCTTGTCGCAGTCCATTGATCAACTGATCTTTATGCGCTTCCTGCACGGCTTGTCGGCGGCAGCGGCCAGCGTGGTGATTAACGCGCTGATGCGAGACAGTTACTCGAAAGAGGATTTCTCGCGCATGATGTCGTTTGTCATGCTGGTCACCACCATTGCACCGTTACTGGCACCGATTATCGGCGGTTGGCTGTTGCTGCTGTGGAACTGGCACGCGATTTTCTGGACGCTGGCTGTGGCCGCATTGATCACTACCGTACTGGTGGTGACGCAGATCCGCGAGACGCTCAAGCCTGAACTGCGGCAGCGCTTCCATTTGCGAACCACGCTGAGTAACTTTGTCGCGCTGGTGCGCCATAAACGTGCGTTCAGCTACATGCTGGCAAGCGGCTTCTCCTTTGCGGGATTGTTTACCTTCCTCAACGCCGGGCCTTTTGTTTACATCGAAGTGAATCACGTTTCACCGCAAAACTTTGGCTACTACTTTGGCCTTAACGTGGTGTTCCTGTTTGTCATGACGCTGATCAACAGCCGCGCGGTACGCCGCTTCGGGCCTTTGGCGATGTTCCGTATCGGACTGATCATACAGTTTGCGATGGGCATCTGGCTGCTGATTGCCAGCGCGCTGGATTTAGGTTTCCTGTCGCTGGTGTTTGGCGTGGCGATGTTTATCGGCTGCGTCTCGACGGTTTCTTCGAACGCGATGGCGGTGATTCTCGATGAGTTTCCGCATATGGCGGGCACCGCATCGTCACTGGCCGGTACTTTGCGCTTTGGCGTGGGTGCGCTGGTGGGGGCATTGCTGTCACTGGTGAGTATTAACAGCGCCTGGCCAATGGTGGCGACCATTGCCCTGTGCGCAACCGTATCCATTGTGTTGTTTAGCTACGCCGCACGTCCACGCCACGCGTAAACCTGCACTTTCCTCTCACGGCGCGGTTGATCGCGGAGTTCACTGGTTTTTAGAGCCATTGAATTCGCGAATAAAAAACCGCGCCGTTATCACATTCCCTCTTGCCGTATGCGATCAATTCTTCACGTTCACTCGCGAATCCCCACATATTCGTTATGCTTAATGTTTCCATAATGTGAAAATTTAGGTGTAAAAAAGTAACTATATTGCGTCTAAAATGATTGTTAACTGCCGCCGAACAAGGTACACATAGGCATAAATGCGAGAAAGCTCGCAAATAATAACTTTGCTACATGCTTTGTGTTTAAAACGAGAAGGCAAACCTTGACGTCCGTATTCTGAGTTTACCAGGTAGGGATTCACTGCGTAATCGCCGTCGTCGTGAATAAGCGTTAACGTCTCTGGGGACTGTAATTATGCTGCAACTTTCGGTTATGCATCGCTTACCGCAACATTATCGTTGGTCAGCCGACCATGTCGGTGAAATTGAACGTCAGGAAGCGGTCAACGGTGTGCACGATGAAGATCTCGTCGCACTGCGTCTGTTAAGCCACGATGGCCATCCGGCGCTGGAAATTCTGCACCAGCTGCAAGAGACGTTGGCGCAGATTCAGGTCGATTGCAAAATTGCCCTGTGTGAAGGGCAGCCCTGTTTACTGATTCAGCGTGGCGATGAAAGCACTACCAACTGCTGCCTGAAAAATCAGGGCGTTGCCATCGCGGAAACCTTTGAAGGTCAGTGAGTTAACGATTCGCCCTGCGCGGAGGCTAAAAGCTGACGCGTATAATCGCTGGCCGGTGCGTTAAACAACGCTTCGCATTCTCCCTGTTCCACCACTTCACCCTGGCGCAGCACAATTAGCTGATGGCAGAGTGCGCGCACCACCTGCAAATCATGGCTAATAAACAGATACGCTAACTGGTGCTGCTGCTGTAAACGGCGCAGCAGGGTGAGAATTTGCTTCTGCACTGAGCGATCCAGCGAAGAGGTCGGTTCATCCAGCACGATTAATTGCGGCTCCAGAATCAGCGCTCTGGCAATAGCGATGCGCTGACGTTGACCACCGGAAAACTCTGCGGGGTAGCGTGAACGGCTTTCCGCATCCAGCCCCACTTCCTGCATCACGGCGATCACTTTCGCTTCCTGCTCGGCGGCACTTAATTCAGGGCGATGTACTGCCAGCCCTTCTGCAATCACCTGTTGCACCGTCATGCGCGGATTGAGTGATGAGTTAGGATCCTGAAATACCACCTGAATATGCGGGCGCAGCGGCAAAAGCTGCTTACGCGACAGGCTATGCAGCGGCTGGCCGTCAAACCAAATCTCACCGCGCGCAGCGATCAAACGCAGCAACGCTAAACCGGTGGTACTTTTGCCTGAACCGGATTCACCGACCAATCCGAGGCTTTCACCCCGGCGCAGCGTGAAGTTGAGATCGCTGAGCACGGTTTTCTCCGCCACGGCGCGCTGAAACAATCCGCGTTTAATCGGAAAGCCCACGTGCAGGTTTTTGACCTGCAGCAGCGGCTGTGCATCGTTAAGCGGCACAGGCTGACCATCCGGTTCGGCGGCGAGTAATTCACGCGTATAAGGATGCTCGGGCTGGCTGAACAGCGGCTTGCATAGATTGTGCTCCACTTCCCGACCCTCGCGCATCACCGTGACACGATGCGCCAGCTGGCGGACGATATTGAGATTGTGGGTGATGAACAGCATGCCCATATTCAGTTCGCGCTGCAGTTCACGCAGCAAGCGCAGAATTTGTGCCTGTACCGTAACATCCAGCGCGGTGGTGGGCTCATCGGCAATTAGCAGTTTTGGTTGCGTCAGTAACGCCATGGCAATCATCACGCGCTGACGCTCTCCGCCGGACAGCTGATGCGGGAAATCGCCGAGGCGTGATGCTGCATTGCGGATGCCAACGCGATCGAGACAGCTAAGAATTTCGCCGCGCGCCGCTTCTTTGCGCATCCCGCGATGCAGAGACAGCACTTCATACAGCTGCTTCTCAACGTTGTGCAGCGGGTTGAGCGACACCATCGGTTCCTGGAAAATCATCGCCATCTGGTTGCCGCGCAGGCCGCGCATCTCGCGTTCGCTGGCCTGCAAGATGCTTTGGCCATTGAATAGGATCTCACCTTGCGGATAGGTCACAGGTGGTTGCGGCAGCAGGCGCATAATCGAGAGCGCGGTGACACTTTTGCCTGAACCGGATTCACCGACCAGCGCCAGAGTTTCACCAGCCTCAATCTGCAGAGAGATATCTTCCACCACGCGCCGCTGATTGAAGGCCACGGCGAGATGATTGACGCTTAATAGGCTCATTTCACCCCCCGGCTGGGATCAAAAGCATCACGCACCGCTTCACCGATAAAAATCAGCAGCGAGAGGAGCAGGGCGAGGGCGAAGAAGCCGGAAAGCCCCAGCCACGGCGCCTGTAAGTTGTTTTTGCCCTGTAACAGCAGTTCGCCCAGCGAAGGGGAGCCCACTGGCAGGCCGAAACCAAGGAAATCCAGCGAGGTCAGAGTGGTAATCGAACCGCATAAAATAAAGGGCAGGAAAGTGAGTGTGGCTACCATCGCATTCGGCAACATGTGGCGCAGCATAATGCGTCCATCGCTGACGCCGAGCGCGCGTGCCGCACGCACATAATCAAAGTTACGTGTGCGCAGAAACTCCGCTCGCACCACGCTCACCAGGCTCATCCAGCCAAATATCACGGTGACCAGCAATAGCCACCAGAAGCCGGGTTGAATCACGCTCGAAAGCAAAATCAGTAAAAATAGCGATGGCATGCCAGACCACACCTCAATCAGACGCTGGCCAACTAAATCGACACGACCACCAAAATAGCCCTGCACCGCACCGATTACGATACCGATCACGCTGGAGAACAGGGTCAGCAAGATCCCGAACAGCAGCGAGATGCGCGTGCCATATAGCAAACGCGCCAGCACATCACCGCCATTGGCGTCGGTGCCGAGCCAGTTCTGCTTCGAAGGCGGAGAAGGGAAGGGCACATCGGTGGCGAAATTAATGGTGCTGTCACTGAAACGAATCGGTGCCCACAGCGCCCATCCCTGCTGATCGATCCGCTGTTTTAGCCACGGGTCCTGGTAATCGGCAGGGGTGGCAAAGTCGCCGCCAAAATCACTCTCGCTGTAATTGAACAACAGCGGCATATACCAGCGTTGCTGATAGTGCACCAGTAGTGGCTTGTCATTGGCCAGCAACTCCGCACCGAGTGAAAGCAGAAAAATCACCAGAAAAATCCACAGCGACCAGTATCCACGGCGGTTATAACGAAAGCGCTGCCAGCGTTGCTGGTTGATTAGCGATAAGCCCATTAGCGCCCCTCAAAATCGATGCGCGGATCGACCAGCGTATAGGTCAGATCGCTGAGAATGTTCATCAGCAAGCCGATCAGCGTGAAGATATACAGCGTGCCAAACATCACCGGATAGTCGCGCTGAATAGTGGCATCGTAACCCAGCAAGCCGAGTCCGTTGAGGGAGAACATCACTTCAATCAAGACCGAACTGGTAAAGAACATGCTGATAAAGGTGGCAGGGAAACCGGCTATCACCAGCAGCATGGCGTTGCGAAACACGTGGCCGTATAAAATACGTTTTTCATCCAGTCCTTTCGCGCGAGCGGTGACCACATATTGTTTGCGGATCTCATCGAGGAATGAGTTTTTGGTCAGCATAGTGAGCGTGGCAAAACCGCCGATCACCGTGGCCAGTACCGGCAGCGTGATGTGCCAGAGATAGTCGCCAATCTTGCTGTACCACGGCAACGTATCAAACTGCGGCGAGGTCAGCCCGCGAAGTGGGAACCAGTCGAAATAGCTGCCCCCGGCAAACAGCACAATCAGCATGATGCCGAAGAGAAAGGCCGGGATGGAGTATCCAATGATGATAAAGGTACTGCTCCAGATATCGAAAGCGCTGCCGTTGCGCACTGCCTTTTTAATCCCCAACGGAATCGAGACCAGATAAATGATCAACGTACTCCACAAGCCCAGGCTGATGGAAACCGGCAAGCTCTCTTTGATCAGCTGCAGCACCGAGGCGCTACGGAACAAACTGTCGCCAAAATCAAAACGAATATAGTTCCACAGCATTTCGCCATAGCGCTGCAGCAGCGGTTTATCAAAACCGTAGCGGTGTTTGATCTCGGCGATCACCTCAGGATCAAGGCCACGCGCGCCGCGATATTGGCTGTCGCCCGGATTATCATGCGCCAGCGCACCGCGCCCGCCGACATCTCCAGCACTACCCGAGGAAAAACCGGAGCTATGACCAAATTGCGCATTCGCCAGCGCCTGATCCACCGGTCCACCGGGCGCAATCTGCACGATAAAAAAGTTCAGGGTGATGATCGCCCACAGTGTGGGAATAATCAGCAGCAACCTGCGCAGGAAATAGGAACCCAAACCGCTCTCCTCAGCGTCTGTCGGCCGGCAATTGTGCGGCTTTGTTCACGTCATACCACCAGTTCTCTAACCCGGTTGCATACGCGGGTTTGATTTCAGGGCGGGAAAATTTATCCCAGTATGCCAGCCTCTGTTCGGCGTTGTACCACATCGGGATCATATAGGCATTCCATAACAGAATGCGATCCAGTGCCTGGCCCAGTGGCAGTAGCGCTTTTTCATCGCCCTGATGTTCGACGATCTCCTGCACAAAGTGATCCACGATGGGATCTTTCACCCGTGGCGTGTTCCACGAGGAGGCAATGTATTGCGACTGCCAACTGATACGTAAGTTGGTGGAGGGCCATGGATTGGCCTGATACAGCGTTGGGATCATATCGTAATCGCCTTCGCGTAAACGGCGCAGATACTGCGAGCTATCAATTTGCCGCAACTCCACCTGAATCCCCAAACGCTGCAGGCTATGCTGGAACGGCAGCGCCCAGTCGTTCTGCGTGCCGCTGCGCATCAGCAGTTCAAAGCGGAAGGGCTGTCCGGTCTTATCGTTTACCAGATGCTGATTCTTAATCTGCCAGCCCGCTTCTTTTAGTAGCTTCATGGCTTTTAGCAGATTGCCGCGATCGAAGCCGCTGCCATTGGAACGCGGCGGTGCATAGTCGTTGTTGAACACTTCAGCGGGCAGCTGCGCTTTGTACGGTGCCAGCAGAATGAGCTGGTCGGCTTTAGGGTAATCTTTGGCCGCATAGGCGGTGTTCTGGAAATAGCTATCAGTGCGTTTGTACGCCCCGTAAAACAGCGCTTTGTTCATCCACTCGAAATCGAACGCCAGCGTCAGCGCCTCACGCACCCGACGGTCAGCAAACAGCGGTTTTTCATTGTTAAAGGCCAGCCAGCGAGTATCGGTGGAGACGGTATTCGGCGTGGTGGCTTTCACGATGGCGTGGCTATCAAAGTTACGCCCGCGGTATTGCGTGGCCCACTTCTTCGCCGAACCCTCTTCGCGCAGATCGGAGGCGCCGGCTTTGAAGGCTTCAAAGGCGACATTGTCATCAAGATAGTAATCGTAGCGCAGCGTATCAAAGTTAAAACGTCCCCGATTGACCGGCAGATTTGCCGCCCAGTAGTTTTTCACCCGACTGTATTGAATGAACTGACCTGGCTTATAAGACGTGATGCGATAGGGGCCGCTGGAGAGCGGGGGATAGCCGATCGGCTCGTTGAATTTTTTATTCTGCCAGAAGGCTTGCGGCAATACCGGCAGCGTTAACCAGCTCAGGATCATATCCTTGTCCGGTTTCGGCATGTCGATACGCACGGTGAGATTGTTGAGCGCTTTCACTTCAACTCCACGGAACGCCACGCGGAACTGCGGCACACCTTCGGTCATAAATTTCTGGAAGGTGAAAGCGACATCTTTGGCGGTGATCGGGCTGCCGTCCTGAAAACGCGCATGCGGATTGATGGAGACTTCCATCCAGTGATAATCGCTGGGATAGCGGGCGGATTCAGCAATCAAGGGATAGTAGCTGCCAGGCTCATCATCGGAGGTGGTGAACAGCCCGTCATACAGCGTATCGGTGCCGACGCCAGGATTACCGCGTGAAGCAAAGCGATTGAAGTTATCGTAAGTGCCCACCACCGCGATGGTCATCTTGCCGCCTTTAGGCGCAGCGGGATTCGCGTAATCATAATGGGTGAAATTCACCACATACTTCGGTTCGCCCAGCTTGGCAAAGGCATAACTCTCATTGATGGTTTCCGCATGCAGTGGCGCGATGGCGCTACAAACCAACAACGCGGTGACAAGACGCAGCAGCATAAGTGGGGCGCTCTCCTTAAATAATCCGCACTGAATGGTAGCAGTTTCGTGACGATAGCGTGACGTTAACCGAGTGCTGCCTGACGTTGGTAATAACTGATCAGGTTTTCCGGACGCAGCGGGCGGCTGAATAAATATCCCTGCAGATGTGTCACCCCACGGTTCACCAGCCACGCTGCCTGATCGCCGGTTTCAACGCCTTCTGCCACGGTTTTGAGATTGAGCTTCTTCGCCAGCAGCAATACCGCGTCCAGTACCGGTGAGGTCACCGTTTCGGTACCAATACTCTGTACAAAACCGCGATCAATTTTGAGGTAGTCAAACGGATAGCGTTCAAGATAGATCAATGCGCTGTGGCCAGTGCCGAAGTCATCAATGGCAATTTTAATATCCTGCTCATGCAGCCAGGCAAAAATCTCGCCAGCATTTCTTTCGCCCACCATGGTGCGTTCGGTGATTTCAAAAACATAGTTGAAGTGGTCTTTTGGCATGTCGGCAATCCACTCCCGCACATGCTGACGAAAACTTTCTGATGCGAGATGCAGAGGGGAAAGGTTCAGGCTCATACGCGTGCCGCGCGGCAGTTGCTGGCAGAGGAACTTCGCATCGCGTGCCACCAGCTTAAACAAATGCTGAGTCAGGGGAATAATCAGATTTTGCGCTTCGGCGTTGCTAATAAAGGCATCGGGGGGAATCATTCCCTCGGTGGGATGTGTCCAGCGCAGTAGTGCTTCAACGCCATACGGTTGCCCATCGTGGGCGGTGACCAGGGGCTGATATTCAACATGAAACTGACCACGTTTAATGCCCTGCATAATCTCTTTGCCAGGACGCTGATACAGTGTCAGCAGCAGCCAGCTACCCGCACTCATAAACAGGGCTGAGAGGAGGCCGGTCAGCAGGATCAGATGATAATCGCGTTGCGCCAGCGTCGTACCGTACAGCACGAAGCGCATGCCATTATCTTTAAAACTCATTTCTTTCAAGGCTGGTGGTAAATCGTGGATGTTCACCACCTGATTCTTGCCACTCAGCAGGGCTTTATCGCCAATCACCAACGCCATACCGGTGATTTCGGGATGATAAGAAGCCAGCAGCTGATAAGGCGTCAGGCTGATATTCATGGTGGCGAGAATGCCGGTCTCAGCTGAGCCTGGATTCTTCATCCACAACGCCAGCGCCGGTTTGGTTGGCAAGAGGGGCGTGCCTTCCAGTAAGCGTAAATCGCGATCGCGCTCCAGTTCCGATTGTGGCGAAATATCATTCGCAGGCAGCAGAAAGGCGCCGGTAGCAGATGAACAATAGGCATTACTGTTACGTACCAGCAAAATCGCGCGGATATTGCCGGCAAAGGCGGCACGTGAAGTGAGTTCGCGGCTGACGCTACTGCATTCAAGCTGGGTGTATTGTTGCAATGGATAAAGGGTATCCACCAGGGTCGACATCACCTGTTGTAGATCGTCGCGGCTATGGATCAGCAACTGTTCATGTTGTTGTACTCGTTTTTGCCAGGTGAGCGTCAGCAGTACGATGACAAACAACAGAAAGAACACACCGCCGATGATCGCACTACTCCAGGCGATACGGCGCGAATAGGTTGCATGACGTTTTAACGTCCCCGACAGTGGCATGGAGTGCATTCCCCTTTATGGCGCCATTATTATTATGTAAATCGTGCACTACTGCTCGCTGGTGTCTGGCGTAAAACATTGCATCAGGACGGTTTTTTTCAGCCGACGAAGACGCAACAATTTGCTGCCAGTAAGCAAACGAGAATATAACGAGGAAGCGCGAAAAGTCTCGTTATATTTCTGATTCTCAATTACTTTTTATCTATCGGATTTGCGTTAAGAAACGGCAGGCGAAAAAAAACGCTGCCTGGGCAGCGTTTTCTGATTCTCTGGCTGAGAGGATCTTCAAAAGGATACGTTAGCTAGGGTTTTTAGCTAAAACCCTGCGGGCTTCACGGTAACGCGTTTTCCAGTAACTATCGTTTAAACTGGAGATCATCACACCACTGCTGGTGGACGCGTGAACGAAGTTATCGTTACCCAGATAGATGCCAACGTGTCGTCCGGTAGAACCGGCACGGAACAGCACTAAATCACCCGGGCGCAGTTTGCCGCGAGAAATCTCTTTGCCCGTATCCTGCTGTTCTGACGTTGAACGGGGTAAATCTAAACCGAACTGCTCGCGAAAGGTGCGCTGAACAAAAGCAGAACAATCAATGCCGCGTTTGGTGTCGCCGCCTAAGCGATAACGAACACCTTTCCAGTCACTGTACTGTTCCATGATGCGGGACTTAACGTCCACATTCTGCACCATTTGTTCAAATTCGTCCTGAGACGCTTGAAGTAAAAAACCATTCTGGTTGTTAACTTCATGATTCTCGTTATTCGCGTTCTGACCGTTATGCGTACTACTACATGCCGATAAGAGTGTTGCTAATGCTACTGCGGGAAGGATCCGCCTGAGGTATCTCAGTATTGGTTGAGACTTGACCATTATACGTGTGTTCCTTTGAAGTCCTTACGACACAATGTCGCCAGCCAGATGACAAAACGGGTTTGAGATTAATAAGAGCTAAGGCTTAAGACAATTCCTTAATTACTAAAATGTGTTAATGAACACATTTTTGTTGCATAAGGCACCGAATTTTATGCTGCACTCTAAGTAATCGCGTTTGAGGTTAACCGATTACAGACCGCGTGGCGAGTGCTTTTATATAAATTTTTATAGCTTTTATTGATGTGAAATCAATCCGTAACACAATGGTTACTTTATCAACGATTGGTAGCGATTTAATAGCCAATAAGGCGGGTTTTCAGGGGGTAATTCCGGCGCTAGGGCTGATTTTGAGAGGCTTCTGGCTGGACAAGCCAGGAAAAAGGCGATTGTTACGCGTTTTGCATCATAATGTTTTCTTTTAATAGAAAAACGTTAGCCTGCTAATAATGTATTTCTGAATTCGATAAGCGCGGATGATCGACTTTTCTACTTATTGTCATCCGCGCTTGACAATTATGTGCGTGGCTTATATTTCCCTGGCAGGGCGCGATTGAGCCAATTCACCAGTTTGTCACTGAGCGGAGTTAATAAACACCAGCTCAACCCCACCAGAATCACCGACATCGATCCCACCGCAATATCGGTAAACCAGTGAGAACCCGCCATCACCCGCGGCAGTGCAAATACCACCACAATCACTAAACCCACCAGGAAAGCGCGAAAGCCAAAATAACGCCACATAAAGCAGGCAAAAATAATCAGCATCATGCCGTGATCGCCTGGGAAGCTATTACTGGAGGCATCTTTCGCCGGAATCCCTGTCAGTTCACTCACGCGATGCACGTTGTCAAAGAACAGCGTTGGGCTGGCGTGTTGCACGGGGATCAAATGACCCAATTGATTGAGCACCACGGCGGTGAGCAGCATGGTGATACCAATGGCCAGCATGCGGCGGCGGCCCTGTGGCGTTTCACGACGCCAGAACCACAGATACAGCAGACCCATCGCCAGCAGCGATACCGCATCAAAGCCACGGTAATTGGTGATCGCCACCAGCAAAGCGAAACCGTGGTGATCCACCATCTTATCGTTAAAGCTAAAGAAGATGGCTTTATCAATACCAAACCAGAAACCATGGTCTGGCGGCAGATACCACGAGAAGAACAGCATGATCCCCAATGCATTCAGCAGCAGGATGGTGATTAAACGAGACGCGCGCATAAGAAATAGACTCAGAAAGAAAAATAACGGGGCAACCTAACGCAGCTAATTTAAACGAATCTTCAACAAGGATGATTGCAAAACGTTCCAGTCCACAGATTGGTGGTGGATTAACTCGATACGGCTGTCCGGCGGTGTGGTGGGGCGCGTTTCCATAAAGAAGTCGTCACCCTGACGATTAATGTTCACCAGACCGTCTGGTGTGCGCAGTACACCTTTGACGCGATCCACCGGTGCAAGCCGCGCCCACTCTAGCGCCGGGATGGTATCGAACACGGTATCACCATCAAAAATCCAGCCACAGGAAGCATAGCCCTGGCCTTCATTTAATGCACGGCGCCAACGTGCGGAACCCTCAAGTTTCAGTGCTGCCAGTCCTTTTGGACGTGAAGTATGATGATGATGGGCCGCTTCAGGAACCGCACGATCCGTCAACGCGGGCTGGCTGAGCAGGGCGGGGTCGACTTTACCCCAGGCCGACTCGACCAGTTGGCGATCGCCCAGGTTGTCCTGTTGCCACTGCTGCAAGCGCTGACGATCTTCCTCGCTCCAGCGATCGCTCTTATTGGCGACGATAATATCGGCGGCGGTCAGTTGATCGCGGAAGTTTTCATTCTCGACGACACGCGTGTCGGCTAACTGGCGCGCATCAAGCAGCGTGATGGTGGCATCAACCTGAATCCAGGGTTGATACACAGCGGCGCGCAGCATATCCAGCAGTTGTTTAGGGTGGCCAAGGCCGGTGGGTTCGATAATCAGACGATCGGGCTTATTTTGCTTTAACAGCATATTGAGTCCGACCTGCAGTGGCAGGCCGTTCACGCAACACATGCAACCGCCAGGAATTTCCTTCAGCGTGGCACCGCGATCGGCGAGCAGTGCGCCGTCGATGCCTACTTCGCCAAACTCGTTGACCAGAATCGCCCAATTTTCATTGGCCGGTTTATGGGCTAACAGATGCAGCAGAGTAGTGGTTTTGCCGCTGCCGAGAAATCCGGTGATTACATTAACGCGCGTCATTACAGGCTCCATTTTCAGGCGCGCGGACAACATACCCGGCGCGCACGACGTTGTTATACTATAACAACCTTCAGCGGCCGGATAAAATCGTGCGGTTAGTCCGCGCGACTCATATAGCGGCGTTCAGCCACGTGAATACGGATGCGATCGCCATTGCTCAGGTATTCCGGTACCTGGATCGACAAGCCGGTGCTCATGCCTGCGGGTTTGGTGCGTGCGCTGGCGGAAGCGCCTTTAATGCCTGGTGAAGTATCGACAATTTCCATGTCCACGGTCTGTGGCAGTTCCAGCGCCAGCACCTGACCTTCCATCGTTAACACCTGGATGCCAGGAATGCCGCCTTCAGGGATGAACAGCAGTTCTTCTTCAATCTGATCTTTCTTGAAGCTATAGGGCGTGTAATCTTCATCATCCATAAACACGTACTCGTCACCGTCTATATAAGAGAAGGTCACGGCGCGACGGCTAAGCTGAATGGCATCGATAATATCGTCACCCTTGAAGCGCTCTTCCACTTTCAGGCCAGTGCGCACGTCGGTAAAACGCATCTTATAGAGGGTGGCAGCACCGCGTGCGCTTGGGCTCTGGACATCAATGTCCTTTACCAGCAACAGTTTGCCGTTCCAGGTAACAGCCATTCCTTTTTTGATTTCATTTGCCTTTGGCATGGGGATAACTCGCTGTGAAAAGGTTAATGCGCGCCACGTTACTCGCGCCGTGAAAAACAGGCAAGGGAGGCAGTGTAAAATTGTTGCCCGCGCATGGCATTCCCGTCATCAGCCTGCTATTGTCGCGACGAAATCCTCAGGAGCGCATGATGTATTGTCGTGACCAGTGCGGTGCCTGTTGCACAGCCCCCTCAATCTCTTCCCCGATTCCCGGCATGCCCCAGGGCAAACCGGCCAATACCCGCTGCGTTCAGCTGGATGACAATCAGCGCTGCAAAATTTTTGGTTCTCCGCTGCGTCCCGCAGTCTGTGCGGGTTTACAGCCCAGCGCAGAGATGTGCGGTAGCAGTCGCGAAGCCGCGATGACCTTCCTGTTACAACTCGAAGCAGATACCGCGCCTTAAATTGCTGACGCGGTGCTGAAGAATTTGCCTTATGTGACCCATGCGTTACAGCAATGACGTCAGCCGTACAGGCCTGAAAAATCTTAAATCCGATCTGAAGTGTGCGGAACATCAAAAATCTGCTACGCCGATCGCGCATTTTCTTGCCTGCTTTCTCATGCTGTACCATATTCCCTGAAACGTTTCAGCGTTGTCCTCTCGGTAACCCCCGAGAAGTACAGCGTAATTTTTCGCCATTAAGCTGAAACGATTCAATTTCAGCAAGCGAGGAGAAATATGTTCCAGCTCGACGTTCAGGCCATCCATACCGGTGCCAGTGCACAAAATAAAGAAGAGGCTATCCGTCAGGTTGCCGCTGCGTTAACCGCAGCCGGTAATGTGTCGGAAGGCTACGTTAACGGCATGCTGGCGCGCGAACAGCAGACCACCACCTTCCTGGGTAATGGTATTGCCATTCCGCATGGCACCACCGATACGCGCGATATGGTGCTGAAGACCGGCGTACAGGTTTATCAGTTCCCGCAGGGCGTGGAGTGGGGTGACGGGCAAACGGCTTATGTCGCCATCGGTATCGCGGCAAAATCAGATGAACATCTTGCGCTGCTGCGTCAGCTGACTCACGTATTGAGCGATGACAGTATCGCAGAGCAGTTGAAAACCGCCTCAGCCGAAGATCTCCGTGCCATCCTGATGGGTGAAAAGCAGGCGGCTGAGTTCAAATTCGATACCTCGCTGATTGCGGTTGACGTTGCAGCCAGCGATCTCATCACCTTGCAGGCGCTGAACGCTGGACGTTTACAGGCAGCAGGAGCTGTTGAAGCGGCGTTTGTGGCGGATGCGATTTCGCGTACGCCGCTGAGCCTCGGACAGGGCATCTGGCTGAGTGACAGCGCCAATGGCAACCTTGGTAGCGCCATTGCAGTCAGCCGTACCGCCACGCCATTCGTGCATCAGGGCGAGAATGTGGCGCTGCTGTTGACCGTGGCCGCCACTGACGATCGTCCGCTGGAAGTGCTGGGTTATCTGAGCAATCTGCTGCTGAGCAACAAAGCTGAACGTCTGATGAAAGCCGACGCGGCAGGCATCCTGGCGCTGCTGACCAGTGAAGTGGATGAAAGCGCGGATCAACTGGTGGCTGAATTTACTATCCGCAACGAGCACGGACTGCACGCACGTCCGGGTACTGCGCTGGTTACGGTCATTAAACAGTTCAACAGTGACATCACCGTCACCAACCTTGACGGCAGCGGCAAACCGGCCAACGGACGCAGCCTGATGAAAGTTGTCGCGCTGGGCGTGAAAAAAGGCCATCGCCTGCGCTTTACCGCCAGCGGTGAAGATGCACA
>NZ_DAMDQC010000036.1:0-33204 GCF_032082325.1 Pantoea sp. CTOTU50773
CTTTTTTCAGCGTTTTTCTCCGGCGGGATGAATTTCTTCACTCCCTGCTGAGCCGACTGCGTTGCCGCTTTGCCGTCTCAGTGGTGGCGCATTATAGGGAGTTATTCGGAGCTGACAAGGGTTTATTGCAAAAAAATGATCGTTCGACCTAAATTTAGCCACAACGCTCTATTTCACAACGATTTGCCTGGTAACTGCACAAAATCCTGGGCAAAAACCGCCACTTTATTCCAATCGGTGTATTCCACTTCTTTAGAGGTATCGGTCTCACCGCCCGTCATACGCATAATCAGTTGAATCATGACACGGTCAAACCAGCGATAGTGGGGATAACGCAACGCGCCGGCAAACACCGCACAGCAATCTGGCTGCCAGGGTGACTGCTCCAGGAACTTATGCGTATAGGCGTTGGTTACTGGCGTGCACTTATCCGCTTTACGCGCCGTAAGATTGACGCTGAAGAAGCCACTGACGCGCTGATGCAGCTCAGCCTTATGCTGAGTAACAAACTTCATTAATGCCGGATGGAAATGTCCGTAACGAATTGAAGCGCCAATCAGCACGCGATCATACTGCGACCACTCAACCTGCTGTACTTCCAGTAAATCAATCACGTCACACAGCTGCTGCGGCGCTAGCGTCTGTGCAATACGCGCTGCGATCTCACGGGTTTGCCCATCACGGCTGGAATATAGAATCAATGCTTTCATTAGATAATCCTGTTTCTCTTATTCACGCCAGAAGGTCGGGGTGAACAGGACCAGCAGTGTGAACACCTCAAGGCGTCCAAACAGCATGGTTAAAATCAAAATCCACTTAGCGACGTCATTCATAGACGTGAAGTTATCCGCTACAACACCTAAGCCTGGGCCGAGGTTATTCAGCGTTGCGGCAACCGCAGCGAAAGCGGAGAAGTCATCGACGCCCGTCGCGATAATCGCCAGCATGCTGAGTAAGAACACCAGCGCATAAGCAGAGAAGAATCCCCATACCGCTTCAAGGATACGCTCCGGCAGTGCGCGATTACCCAACTTGATGGTGTAGACCGCGTTCGGATGCACCAAACGCTTAAGCTCACGCGACCCCTGCTTAAACAGCAGCAGAATACGAATCACCTTCAAGCCACCGCCAGTCGATCCCGCCATACCGCCGATAAAAGCCGAACAGAGCAACAGTACAGGCAGGAATAATGGCCAGCGCGCAATACTATCGGTGGTAAAGCCAGCAGTCGTTGCCATCGACACCACCTGGAAAAAGGCCTGGTTCAATGTTTGCCAACCGCTGGCATAGACGTTGTGGAACCACAGCACTACCGTACAGATCAGCACTAACGTCAGCTGTACGCCAATAAACATGCGAAATTCGGGATCGCGCCAGTAAACTTTGAGGCTGCGGCCGCTCAATAAAGAGAAGTGCAAGCCATAGTTACAGCCCGAGATCAGCAGGAACACCGCCACGATGGTATTGATGGTAGGACTGTTGAAGTAGCCGATACTCGCATCATGTGTAGAAAAGCCACCAATCGCGATGGTCGAGAAGCTGTGACCGATGGCATCAAACACCGGCATGCCCGCCAGCCACAGCGCCACCGCACAGGCCACGGTAAGTAAGACATAGATTAGCCACAGCGTTTTAGCCGTTTCCGCAATACGCGGGCGCATCTTGTTATCTTTTAACGGCCCCGGCATCTCAGCACGATAAAGCTGCATGCCACCCACGCCCAGAATCGGCAAGATGGCCACCGCCAGTACAATGATCCCCATACCGCCCAGCCATTGCAGCATCTGACGATAGAACAAAATCGCTTTCGGTAAGGTATCAAGGCCCACCAACGTAGTGGCGCCCGTGGTGGTCAGCCCAGAGAAGGATTCGAAGAAAGCATCGGTAACCGAAAGGTGCGGCTGTTCGGCAAAAATGAAAGGCATCGCACCCACACTACCCAGCACCGTCCAGAACAGCACGACGATCAGAAACCCTTCGCGCGGTTTAAGTTCGGTTTTCTTTTTGCGATTAGGCCACCACAGCAGCGAACCAATCACAATCGCCATCATAAAGGTCTGGCTAAACGCGCGTCCGGCGCCATCGCGATAAATTAAGGCCACCAGCCCCGGTAGGATCATCGTCACCGAGAATAAAATTACCAACAGTCCCACGATGCGGGTAATGGCGCGAAAATGCATTCAGCCGTTCCTTTAAACAGATGCTTTTAGTTGTCCAGCGGGATGAGCGTCAGCGCGCCCCGGCTGTAATCAGAAAGGTTTTGCCGAAAGCCATCAATTTGCGGATGCGGCAACGCCAGACGTAGCGCGATACGATCCTGATAATGGCTCTCTTCAATGATGCCGTCAAAGCGTTGCAACAGACGCTCGATATCACTCAACTGGGCATAATCACATTGCAAGGTAAAAGATTGCATCGGCACTTTACGCGCACGCATCAGTTGCTTCAGCCCCTGCTGCACGCCGCCGCCATACGCTTTCACTAATCCACCGGTACCCAGCATGATGCCGCCATAATAGCGCACTACCACTGCTGTAATTTCACCGACGCCGCTACCCATCAACTGTGCCAGCATCGGTTTGCCCGCCGTGCCAGAAGGCTCACCATCATCGGAGAAACCCAGCTGCTGCGAATCATCCGGCGCACCGGCAACCCACGCCCAGCAGTGATGGCGCGCCGCAGGATGTTCCAACTTCACCTGCTGGACAAAAGCACGCGCCGCCTCAACGCCAACGGTATGCGCCAGATAAGTCATAAAGCGGCTTTTCTTAATGGTTTCCTCACTGAGGCTCACAGCCTCAGCGGGAATATCGTACGCATCCATCAGGCCAGATGCAGATCGCGCGTCATGTTTTCAACGCGATTGGCATGAATCACCACATTATCTTCGATACGAATACCACCGTACGGTTTCAATGCGTCGATCGCCTGCCAGTCAAAGTACTGGCTGTATTTGCCGCCACGCAGTTTTGCCAGTAGTGAATCGATAATGTAGAAGCCTGGCTCGATGGTCAGCACCATGCCCGGCTCCAGTACGCGGGTACAACGCAGATAAGGATACTGTGATGGTGCCGCCAGGTGCGTGCCATTGTCATCCTGCATAAAGCCTGCGACGTCATGCACCTGCAAGCCCAGCGGATGGCCCAAACCGTGCGGCATAAACGGACCCGTCAGGTCTTCCGCCACCAGCGTCTCTTCGGTCAGACCTTTCACCAAATCGAACTTCAACAATAGACGGGCAATACGCTGATGCATTTGCAAATGGTAATCGGTGTAACGCACGCCCGCTTTTAACGTCGCAATCAGCGCCAGCTCTTCTTTATTCATCGCCTCTACCATTTCGGCATAACGCGATTTGCTTTGGGCTGCATAGCTGCGCGTCAGGTCGGCGGCGTAACCAAGGTATTCCGCACCCGCATCAATCAGGAAACTGTGGCGCTTCGCCGGTGGCTGATGGTCGAGCCTGGTGTAGTGCAGCACCGCAGCATGTTCGTTAAGCGCGATAATATTGCCGTAGGGCACATCCGTATCACGATGGCCAGTCGCCGTCAGATACGCCTGGTTGATATCGAACTCACTCATACCTGAGAAGAAGGCTTCTTTCGCCGCGCGATGTCCTGCAACCGCCAGCTTCTGCGCTTCGCGCATACAGGCCAGTTCGTAATCCGTTTTGATGCTGCGATGGTAATGAAGGAAGTCGATCACGCCTTTGGGATTCACGCGATCGCTATTGATGCCGAGTTGTGTGGCGCGGGAGGGCACAGGTCCGATATAAGCCACATTGTCGCGCTGAGCCGGCAGCAGTTGCCCAATCTCATCGGCATCTTTCAGGCCCACCACCTCAACATCCTGAGTCCAGAAGCTGTTGGGCAATGGCTCGACGTTATGCCAGTAATCCACAGGTGAGTAGAACCACAACTTTGGCTTGTTAACGCCATCGATCCATAACCAGCAGTTAGGCACTTGTGTGACAGGAACCCAAGCCTTGAATTGCGGATTCACCTTAAACGGGTAGTCGTGATCGTCGAGAAAAACGGTTAACAGCTCGCCAGAGTGAATCAACATCGCATCAAGTTTAAAGCGTGCCAGCACCTGTTGCGCTCGCTGTTGCAGCGTATTGATATGCGCGTGATACAGGGTTTTCAGTGAATCCATGGACTTGTCTCCGATATCGCGAAATTGGCCGCAGTGTAGCACAGCCTCAAGTCTGTTGCCGTGCTGCACTCGCTGTGATCGGCGTATCAAATAAGCAAAGACTCGTTTGCAAAAAATTAACATGCCGCCCACACTCCAACTCATCTGGTATGACCAGATCACCTTTCGCGGTTTCAGGAGACGGACATGCTCTACCAAGGCGATACCCTTTCAGTTCACTGGCTTGATGACGGCATTGCCGAGCTGATTTTCGATGCCCCCGGTTCAGTGAACAAACTCGACACCAAAACAGTTGCCTCATTGGGCGATGCACTCAGCGTGCTGGAGCAACAGCCCGAGTTGCGTGGCCTGCTGCTCACCTCGGCCAAACCGGCATTCATTGTCGGTGCCGATATCACCGAATTCCTGTCGCTATTTGATGCGCCAGAAGAGAAGCTGAGCCAATGGCTGGCGTTTGCCAACAGCATCTTCAATCGCCTGGAAGATTTGCCGGTGCCGACTGTCGCTGCGATTGACGGCTACGCGCTGGGCGGCGGCTGCGAGTGTGTGCTGGCGACAGATTTCCGCGTCGCGACGCCTGCTGCACGCATCGGCTTACCGGAAACCAAACTGGGCATCATGCCGGGGTTTGGCGGCAGCGTGCGCTTGCCACGTTTGCTCGGCGCTGATAGCGCACTGGAGATCATCGCCGCTGGAAAAGATGTTGATGGCACCAGCGCCCTGCAACTCGGTTTGGTCGATGCCGTGGTGAGCAGCGATAAACTGCGCACCGCAGCGCTCACCATGCTGCAAGATGCGATGGCACAAGGCAGCTGGCAGGCCCGCCGGGCACCTAAACTAGCGCCTCTGAAGCTCAGCCCGATTGAAGCGGCGATGAGCTTCACCATTGCCAAAAGCATGGTGATGCAAACCGCAGGCAAGCATTATCCCGCGCCTATCACCGCGGTGAAAACCATTGAAGCGGCATCCGGTTTACGTCGTGACGATGCATTGAAACTGGAAACCGCTGCATTCGTGCCGCTGGCACAAAGCGATGTGGCGCGCGCGCTGGTCGGTATCTTCCTGAACGATCAATATGTCAAAGGCCTGGCGAAAAAGCACAGCAACACAGCCGGTGCACCGCAGCAGGCCGCCGTGTTAGGCGCAGGCATTATGGGGGGTGGGATTGCTTATCAGTCGGCATGGAAAGGCGTGCCGGTGAAAATGAAAGATATTAATCCGCAGGCGCTGACGCTGGGGATGACGGAAGCCAGCAACCTTCTTAACAAGCAACTGGAACGCGGCAAGATTAACGGTGCCAAACTGGCGAGCGTCCTCACGACGATTCAACCTACGCTGGATTACGCCGGTTTCGAACGTGCCGATGTGGTGGTCGAGGCCGTGGTCGAGAACCCGCAAATCAAGGCCAATGTGTTGGCAGAAACCGAGCAACATCTGCGCGATGATGCCGTACTCGCCTCCAACACATCGACCATTCCGATTAGCCAACTGGCGCAATCGCTGCAGCGTCCAGAAAATTTCTGCGGCATGCACTTCTTTAATCCCGTACCACGCATGCCACTGGTTGAGGTCATCCGTGGCGAGCAGACCTCAGAAACCACCATCAGTAAAGTGGTGGCCTGGGCCAGCAAGATGGGCAAAACGCCGATCGTGGTGAATGACTGCCCAGGTTTCTTTGTGAACCGTGTGTTGTTCCCCTACTTTGCCGCTTTCAGCCTGCTGCTACGCGATGGCGCTGATTTCCGTCAGATCGATAAGGTGATGGAGAAACAGTTCGGCTGGCCTATGGGCCCGGCCTGGTTGCTGGATGTGGTGGGCATTGATACCGCCCATCACGCACAACAGGTGATGGCGCAAGGCTTCCCTTCCCGCATGCAGAAAGATTACCGCGACGCGATTGATGTGCTGTTTGAAGCCAAACGCTACGGCCAGAAAAACGGCCTGGGCTTTTACAGCTGGGAGCAAGATAAAAAAGGCAAAGCCCAGAAGAAAACCGATCCGGCTGTTGATGCGCTGCTGGAACCGATTTGCGAGCCGAAACGCGTGTTCAGTGATGAGGACATTGCTAACCGTATGATGCTGCCAATGCTCAATGAAGTGGTGCGCTGCCTCGAAGAGAAGATTATCGCCTCACCGGCTGAAGCCGATATGGCGCTGGTGTACGGCCTCGGTTTCCCTCCATTCCGTGGCGGTGCCTGCCGTTATATGGACACGCTCGGCAACAGCAATCTGGTCGACCAGGCCAAACGATATCTCTCCCTTGGCCCGCTGTATGCTTTACCCGAACTGTTAGTGCATAAAGCGCATCAACAGCAAAGCTGGTATCCCGCAGCCCAACCGATTGACGAAGCGACACTGCAAAGTGCCTGAGGTAATGAATATGGAAAAGGTAGTCATAGTTGATGCAGTGCGCACACCAATGGGACGCTCAAAAGGCGGCGCGTTTCGTCAGGTACGCGCGGAAGATCTCTCGGCGCATCTGATGCGCGAACTGCTGAGCCGCAACCCCGGCGTTGATCCGGCCTCTCTGGATGACATCATTTGGGGATGCGTGCAGCAGACGCTGGAACAGGGCTTCAACATTGCGCGTAACGCAGCACTGCTGGCCGAAATTCCGCACCGCGTGCCCGCCAGCACGGTGAATCGCTTATGCGGTTCGTCAATGCAGGCGCTGCACGATGCGGCACGCGCCATTATGGTGGGCGATGCGCACAGCTGTTTGATTGGCGGCGTCGAACATATGGGCCATGTGCCCATGAGCCACGGCGTTGATTTCCATCCGGGTTTGGGCCGCACCGTGGCAAAAGCCGCTGGCATGATGGGATTAACCGCTGAAATGCTGGCGCGCATGCATCACATCACTCGTGAGCAACAGGATGCCTTTGCGCTGCGTTCACATCAGCGCGCCTGGGCTGCGACTCAACGCGGCGATTTCAAACGCGAAATCGTGCCGACCTATGGCCACGATGCCGACGGCGTATTGAAACGCTATGAAACGGATGAAGTGATCCGCGAAGATACCACGCTGGAAGGGTTGGCTGCGCTGCGTCCCGCGTTTGATCCGGTCAACGGCACCGTTACGGCGGGTACCTCATCGGCACTCTCCGATGGCGCGGCTGCCATGTTGATCATGAGTGAAAGCCGCGCGCGCGAACTCGGCCTGACCCCGCGTGCACGTATTCGCAGCATGGCGGTGGTCGGCTGTGATCCTTCCATCATGGGTTACGGTCCAGTGCCAGCCAGCAAACTGGCACTGAAGCGTGCCGGATTAAACGTGCAGGATATTGATCTGTTTGAGCTTAACGAAGCCTTTGCCGCGCAGACACTGCCGTGCATTAAGGATTTGGGATTGCTGGATCAGCTTGATGAGAAAGTGAATTTGAATGGCGGCGCGATTGCGCTGGGGCATCCGCTGGGATGTTCGGGGGCGCGTATCAGCACGACGCTGCTCAATCTGATGGAACGTCGTGATGCGCAATTTGGTCTGGCGACCATGTGCATTGGCTTAGGCCAGGGGATCGCGACGGTGTTCGAACGCGTTTAATACGTTGAAGCACGTGTTCCCGCCCTTTCGGGCGGGCTTTTTTACTCAGATAAAGGCAAACGCATCGCCAAACATCTGCGCTTCAACTGCACCACGTTCCGCACAAAAACGCTCACGTGCAATCTTTGCCATCTCAAAGCGGCCCGCAATATAGATATCGTGCTCGCTGAGAGTTTCATAGTCCTGCATCACGGCGGTCAACACCGTGCCACTACGTCCATCCCAACCCTCTGCGGGTTGTTCTACCACCGGAATCACCTTGAGATGAGGATGCTTGACCGCCAACGCGTTCAACTCATCCAGATCGTACAAATGCATCAATTCCCGGCCGCCCCAGTAGATGGCGATATCGCGGTCTGGCTGCTGCGCCAGTGCCGTCAGCAGAATAGAACGTGCATAGGAGAAACCGGTGCCGCCCGCGATAAGAATAATGGGGCGATCGCTGTCTTCACGCAGCCAGGCATCGCCATGCGGCATATCCACCGTGATTTGACGATCGTTTTTGATGCGATCCATCACCGCCATCGCGTAGAGATTGAGGTCAGATGCGCCAATGTGCAGCTCAATGATGTCTTTTTCCATCGGGGTTGAAGCCAGTGAGAAGGGGCGCTTATCACGCTCATCCATCACCACCATCAGATATTGCCCCGCGCGGAAAGTAAAATCCGCCGCCGGAATCAAACGAACGCGGTAAACGGTATCCGTAATCGCTTCGACCGAAGTCACCTTGCAGTTTAACGTCGTCATACGTGCCCTTTTTTATGGTTTTCTGCCGCCTTTAGCGCTGCGGCGGCTCGGCAAAGATAGCTAACTCATCCCAAATGGCGTCAATACGCGCGGTCACCGCCGGATCTTTCACAATCGGTGTGCCCCATTCGCGAGTGGTTTCGCCCGGCCACTTATTGGTGGCATCAAGTCCCATCTTCGAGCCCAGGCCGGAAACCGGAGAGGCGAAGTCGAGATAGTCAATTGGCGTATTCTCCACCATCACGGTATCGCGCGCCGGATCCATACGCGTGGTGATCGCCCAAATCACATCGTTCCAGTCTCGTGCGTTGACGTCGTCATCGCATACGATCACAAACTTGGTATACATAAACTGGCGCAGGAAAGACCAGACGCCAAACATTACGCGCTTGGCATGCCCGGCATATTGCTTCTTGATCGTCACCACCGCGAGGCGATAAGAACAGCCTTCCGGCGGCAGATAGAAATCGACAATTTCCGGGAACTGCTTGATCAGAATCGGCACCAGCACTTCATTCAGCGCCACACCCAATACCGCAGGTTCATCCGGTGGACGACCGGTATACGTTGAATGATAAATCGGGTTGCGACGTTGCGTTACGTGCGTCACGGTAAATACCGGGAAGCTGTCTATTTCATTGTAGTAGCCTGTGTGGTCGCCGTAAGGGCCTTCTGGCGCCATGTCACCCGGTTCGATGTAACCTTCTAAAACGATCTCTGCGCTGGCTGGCACTTCAAGATCGTTAGACAGGCACTTCACCACCTCAGTTTTATTACCGCGCAGCAAGCCAGCAAAAGCATATTCCGACAACGTATCGGGTACCGGCGTCACTGCGCCCAGAATCGTGGCCGGATCGGCACCCAGCGCCACGGACACCGGGAAGCGTTCGCCCGGATGGGCTTTGCACCACTCCTGGAAATCCAGCGCGCCGCCGCGATGCGACAGCCAGCGCATGATCACGCGGTTTTTGCCGATCACCTGCTGGCGATAAATACCCAGATTCTGACGTTCCTTATGCGGACCACGCGTGACGGTTAAGCCCCAGGTAATCAACGGCGCGGCATCGCCCGGCCAGCACTTCATCACCGGAATGCGCGACAGATCGACATCATCACCACTGAAGACCTCTTCCTGACACGGTGCATTGCGCAGGCGCTTGGTCGGCATGTTCAGCACTTGTTTGAACTGCGGCATTTTATCGAACAGATCGCGGAAACCTTTTGGCGGCTCGGGTTCTTTCAGAAACGCCAGCAGCTTGCCCACTTCACGCAGCGCGCTGACCTCTTCCTGTCCCATGCCCATCGCCACACGCTTAGGTGTGCCAAACAGGTTACACAATACGGGCATGTCGTACCCTTTCGGGTTCTCAAACAGCAGCGCCGGACCGCCGGCACGCAGGGTGCGATCGGCAATTTCGGTCATCTCCAGCTCAGGATCGATCTCCTGAGTGATGCGCTTTAACTCGCCGCGCTGCTCCAGCAACGCGAGGAAGTCTCGTAAATCCTGATATTTCATGCGGCGTTAGCTTCCAGCCAGGGTGAATTGGCCATTATAGGTCTGATTCACGCCGGCGTGTTGTGGTTTGTGGTTCAAGCTGGCTGACAGGAGAAAGGCACCAGCGATTGAATGGCCAGCACATCGTGATGTGCGGCGATTGGCTCACCATGACGGAACACTTTAAAGTCTTCGCCGCGCGCGCTGTAGTAACGCAGGCGGTTTTCACTGACGTGCAGGAAACTGGCTTCTCGCAGGGCGATCACCGACTCATGTGGATTGACGGCGCAGAACTCCGCCAGACGCTCATCACGCGTTTCCCCCATATGCCCGCTGACGTGAGCATCCAGATAGTGCGGATTGATCTGCACCGGGAACAGGCCTAATGCAGGCAAGACCACGCTGCTGCGCACCGGCATATCGTTGGTGGTACGGATCGATGGCGTAGCCACATTGCAACCGGCGCTCCAGCCGATGTAAGGCACATCTCGCTCACGCACGGCACGCTGAATCGCCACGATCAGTCCGTGCTCATGCAGCATCTGATTGAGGAACCAGGTGTTGCCGCCGCTCACCAGGATCAACTCCGCCTGTTCAATCGCCGCCACCGGGTAGTCAAACTCATGCACGGTGCGCACCTGAATACCCAATGAGTCAGACAGGTCTTGTGCACGCTGCGCATGGTCGCCACGAATAATGGCATAAGGCACCAGCACCGCCGACGTAATGCCGCGCTGCGCAATCATCGCGAGCAGTTGGGGGTGAGCGTAGCTCAACAGTGGCGCGTCTTCGGCCACTTTGCCATTACTTAATAAGAACAGTTCCAATAGCCAGTCCTTTTTCAAATGAGAGCGAAAGATGGGGAAGGAGTCTGATACAGATGGTCATCAGCCGTCAATTTTCTTGCAAGAAAGCGTTAATAAGCCGCACCAATCGGAAAATTCGCAGTGATTTTTATTTCACAGCCGCGTTTCCACTGGCCGATGCGCTATAACTCTGACAGCAGGTTTGTTATTCTTAGCGTCCAATATTTGGGAGCAGTTATGGAATCCTGGTACTTACTCTATTGCAAACGTGGACAGCTGTTGCGCGCGAAAGAGCATCTTGAGCGGCAGGAGGTGAATTGCCTCAGCCCGATGATCGCTCTGGAAAAGATTGTGCGCGGTAAACGCACCACGGTGAGTGAGCCGCTGTTTCCCAACTATCTGTTTATCGAATTCGATCCGGAAGCGATTCACACCACCACCATCAGTAGCACGCGCGGCGTCAGCCACTTTGTGCGCTTTGGCGCGCAACCGGCAACGGTCTCCAGCGAAGTGATTGAAGCGCTGCAAACCGATGTGCCGCAAATTATGCTGGATCCAGAAACGCCACAAAGCGGTGATGAAGTGATCATCACCGAAGGGACTTTTGAGGGGCTGCGCGCTATTTTTGCCGAGCCTGATGGCGAAACCCGCTCGGTGTTACTGCTAAACCTGCTCAACAAACAAGTGATGCGCAGCGTCGACAACAAACAATTCCGTAAGCTTTAAACCAGTTTAAACAGCTGACGTGCGTTGTGATTGACCTGCGCACCCAGCGCTTCAGCCTCTTCCCCACGCCAGTTCGCCACCTGCTGCACAATATGCGGCAGGAAACAGGGCTCGTTTCGACGCGAAGGCGGCCGTGGATGCATATCACGCGGGAGCAGATAAGGCGCATCGGTTTCCAGCAGCAGACGCTCGGCTGGAATCAATGGCAGCATCTCACGCAATTCCAGGCCACGACGTTCATCGCACACCCAGCCGGTAATGCCCACCGATAAGCCCAAGGCCAGGCACGATTCCAGTTCATCACGCGTGCCGGTAAAACAGTGTGCCACCGCGCCCGTCAATTTCGGCAGCCACGGCTCCAGCACTGCAACAAAACGATCGTGTGCTTCGCGGCAGTGGAGGAACACCGGCAGTTGTAACTCTGCTGCCAGCGCCAGCTGTGCATCAAAGGCATACTCCTGCTGGTCGTGCGCCGAGAGATTGCGGTTAAAATCGAGGCCGCATTCACCGATGGCCACCACTTGCTCACTCTCTGCCAGACGGCGCAGCGTGTTCGCCGTCTCCGCCGACCATTCACTGGCGTGATGCGGATGCACGCCGGCTGTAGACCAGCAGTAGCCAGGATGCTGTGCCGCGAGCTGACGCGCCTGCTGGCTCTCCAGCGCATTGGTGCCGGTAATCAGCAGGCCGGTGACGCCTGCTTCGCGCGCGCGTTTAACCACCTGATCGCGATCTTTTGCGAATTGCGTGCTGGTCAGGTTTACACCGATATCAAACATGTCTTCTCCCAAATAAAAACCGCCCAATGTGTGGGCGGTTTAGATTCTTAACGCTCATCCCGCTCGCGTGCGGGAATGCCTTGTCAGGATTCGGTATTCTGTTCCTCATCCTCTGAATCTGACGCCTTGCGCCCTTTACCCACATAGTAACGGGAGAAGAATACGCCGACTTCAAACAGGCAGTACATCGGAATAGCGAGCAAAGTTTGCGAGAAAACATCCGGCGGTGTGAGCAGCATCCCAACAACGAACGCACCAACCAGAATGTAGGGGCGTTTCTTTTTCAAATCCTCTGGCGAGGTAATGCCGGTCCAGCACAGCAAAACAATCGCAATCGGTACCTCAAACGCTACGCCAAATGCCATGAAGAGAGTCATGACGAAGTCGAGATAATTGGTGATATCAGTAGCAATGGTGACGCCCTGTGGCGCGGTTTTGGCAAAGAAGCCAAACGCCAGCGGGAACACGATGAAGTAAGCGAAAGCCACGCCAACGTAGAATAGCAGCGTACTGGAGAACAGCAGCGGCATCACTAGCTTACGCTCATGGCGATACAGCGCAGGCGCCACAAAAGCCCACACCTGATACAAGATCACCGGCACCGCAAGGAACACCGAAACAATGATGGTGAGCTTTATGGGGGTGAAGAACGGTGAAGCCACGTCAGTGGCGATCATGCTGGCACCGGCCGGCATCTGGCTAATCAGCGGCGAAGCCACTAAGTGATAGATGTCGTTGGCGAAATAAACCAGGCACAAAAAGATAGCAAACACCGCAATAATGCAGTTCAGCAAACGCTTACGCAGCTCAATCAGGTGGCTGATGAGCGGTTGGGTATCTTCAACGGCCATGTTTATCTTTCATCTTTTACGGTGGGGGTGGGCGTCGCATTCTGCGCGGTATTAACAGGTGCCGCAGCCTCTACTGTTACCGGTTGAGGTTTCTGAGCCGGTGCGCTGGCCGGGTGCTCTGCCGCCGCTGGCTGAGGTGCCTGAGCCGGTGCGCTGGCCTGATGCTCTGCCGCCACCGCCTGAGGTGCCTGAGCCGGTGCGCTGGCCTTGTGCTCTGCCGTCACCGCCTGAGGTGCCTGAGCCGGTGCGCTAGCCTGATGCTCTGCCGCCGCGGGGGTGACCGGAAGCTGGCTTACCGATTCAGAAGATGTGCCTGCAGACGACGGTTGATGAATGGTGTTCGCTTCATCTTCCGCTTTTTCGATATCGATGCTCTGCTGCACAGAACGCTTCATCGAATCGGCGGTTTTACGCAACTCTTCCATCGACTCTTTCAGTTCCGGTGACAGTGAGCCACGGCCCGCTTCCTCAACCTTTTTCAGGCTGTCCTGCAATTCCTGCAGTTTCAGCTCCTGCGCCAGTTCGTTTTGCACGTTAGCAGCCAGGGAGCGAATCGCCCGAATCCAGCCCACGACGGTTTTCACCGCAACCGGTAATCGTTGCGGGCCAAGAACGATCAGCCCGATAACGAACACCAATACCAGTTCACTAAAACCAATATCGAACACAGTTAACCCTTACTTGTCCCGGGCGTCGTCTTTACTCGCCGAGGTTTGCTGTTTGTCTGCCAGAGTCTTGGCGTTGAAGTCAGCGTCCTGCTCTTTCGGTTGATCCTTTTTATCGTCCTCATCGCCCATGGCTTTTTTGAAACCACGAATGGAAGAACCTAAATCCGAACCCAGGTTACGAAGTTTATTGGTACCGAACAGAAGAACAACAATGACGGCAATGATTAACAATTGCCAAATACTGATACCGCCCATGAGATATGCCTCTAATATTCTGTGAAAAACTTTGAATTGAAACGCACAGAAAGCCCGTATGAATTCGGGCTTTAGCCTGCGACATTACGCGATTTGCACCAGGCAAACAATCAGTTTGTCTTGCGCCAGCCTATCAGCCAGGTGACGATGCCAGCGGCCATTAATAAGGCGGGGAAGAAATCCCAGTCGGGTCGACTTAACAGCACCGCGGTGCCACTTAATAACAGTGTAGCCCCTACGCCAAACAGATAACGTGCCTTGTGATGGCGCGTACGTTGCGCATTCATATCGCTGACCAGTTTATCGACGCTGTGCTGCAATAATTTATGCTGACGCATGCTGTCGTAGAACAGTTCAGGCAACTCCGGCAGTTTTTCAGCCCAGAATGGCGCCTTCTCTTTCACTGCGCGCAGAATCGCAGGAATGCCGATCTGATCTTTGATCCAGTCTTCGAGGAACGGCTTCGCGGTTTTCCACAGATCGAGCTGCGGATAAAGCTGACGGCCAATGCCCTCAATGTAGAGCAGCGTTTTCTGTAACAGCACCAGTTGCGGCTGCACTTCCATATTGAAGCGACGCGCGGTGTTAAACAGGTTAAGCAGCACGTGGCCAAAAGAGATCTCAGCCAGCGGCTTCTCGAAAATCGGCTCGCAGACGGTACGAATGGCGAACTCAAAATCTTCCACATTGGTATCCGGCGGTACCCAGCCTGAATCCACATGCAGTTCTGCCACTTTACGGTAATCACGGTTAAAGAAGGCGATGAAGTTTTCCGCCAGATAGCGCTTATCTTCTTTATTCAACGAGCCGACAATGCCGCAGTCAATCGCGATGTACTGCGGATCTTCTGGATGGTCATAGCTAACGAAGATGTTGCCGGGGTGCATGTCAGCATGGAAGAAGCTATCGCGGAACACCTGGGTGAAGAACACCTGCACGCCGCGTTCTGCCAGCAGCTTCATGTTGACACCATGCTTCTCCAGCGTCGCCACATCAGAAATGGGAATGCCGTAAATACGTTCCATCACCATCATCGATTCGCTGCAGTAATCCGAGAACACTTCCGGCACATACAGCATCGGGCTCTGCTCAAAGTTACGACGCAGCTGAATGGCGTTCGCCGATTCACGCAGCAGATTGAGTTCATCAATCAGGGTCTTTTCGTAATCGCGCACCACTTCAACCGGGCGCAGACGACGACCATCCGGCAACAGACGAGGAACCCAATGCGCCATGCGGTAAATCAGCTTCATATCCGCTTTGATCACCGGCAGGATGTCCGGGCGAATCACTTTGATCACGACGTCACGGCCGTTAGACTTAAGCGTAGCAGTGTGAACCTGCGCAATCGAAGCAGAAGCCAGCGGCTTAATATCAAAATCGTCAAACCAGGTGTCGACAGGACCGCCAATGGATTGTTCAATCTGCTGCTGGGCTTTCAGCCCATCAAAAGGCGCCACGCGATCCTGCAACACCGCCAGTTCATCGGCGATGGCCGGTGGGAAGAGATCGCGGCGCGTCGAAAGCATCTGACCAAATTTGATCCATACTGGACCAAGTTGCTCCATTGCCAGACGAATGCGCACGCCCGTCGATTCATTTTTGTGCTTGTTAGGGATCCAGAAAATACAACGTCGCCAGATACGAAGCGGCAACGTGATGCGCATGTGAGGAATCAGTTCATCAAGCCCGTAAGTCAGAAAGACCTTGATGATGAAGTATAAGCGCCGAATTTCTCCCAGCGTCATTTCGCCTCCAGCTGTGCTAAACGCGCTTCGAGCGCATTAAGCGAACGTTCCATCGCTTCAACCTCTTCACAGAACCACGCCAGCTCCAGTGCACCGGGCGCAACCCGCCACTCTTCCGTCAGCACCTGACCGAGATAATCCTGCCGACGTGTCACCTGTCGCTGCACAAATTTCAGCGCCTGCTGAGCAGCCTGACTGACACCCTGCGCGGCAATGTCGCCGATCCACGGCGCCAGATACTCGGCTGGATCGAGCTCAGCGAGATCCATTAGCGCAGAGAATTGCTGAACCACTTGCAGATCGCCTTCCACGTCCAGCTCACCGCTACGGATCAAACTGGTCAGCTGCTGGCGATCGCGCAGTTTCGGCAAGGTGCTGAGGCGCAGGCTCACGCTACAGTCGCTGCTGTCCTGCCAGTCACTCAGCACATCCAGCTGCGATTCGCTAAACACCAGCACCAGCGGGAAATCCAGCTCCTGCAGGCGCAGCATCAGCACTTTACCTGCCAGACGTTGACGCGCGGCTTTCAGGCTACGATCACGATACAGAACACGATTGAGGGCGGTTTCAAGGCCGCCCGTGATTAGCGGGGTAAAAGTCATGATCAATCAGAACTTAAAGCCGCGATGCAACGCCACAATACCGCCGGTCATGTTGAAGTAAGTGGTATTTTCAAAACCCACATCGTTCATCATCGCCTTCAGGGTTTCCTGATCGGGATGCATACGAATCGATTCTGCCAGATAGCGATAGCTATCGGCATCCTGCGCCACCAGCTGCCCAATACGCGGCAGGATGTGGAAGGAATAGGTATCGTAGGCTTTGCTCAGCGGTTCCAGCAGCGGTTTGGAAAACTCCAGCACCAGCAAGCGTCCGCCTGGTTTCAGCACCCGGAACATCGAGGCCAGCGCCTTCTCTTTTTCGGTGACGTTACGCAAACCGAAAGAGATGGTGATGCAATCGAAATAGTTATCCGGGAACGGCAGCGCTTCGGCGTTGGCCTGCACATAGCTGACGTTGCCTGACACGCCCATATTGCGCAGCTTCTCGCGGCCCATCTTCAGCATCGAGCTGTTGATATCCGCCAAAACGACCTGACCCGTCTCGCCCACCAGGCGAGAGAATTTTGCTGTCAAATCGCCGGTACCGCCAGCCAGATCCAGCACACGCTGACCACGACGCACGCCGCTGCTGTCGATAGTAAAACGCTTCCAGACACGATGGATGCCAAACGACATCAAATCGTTCATCAGGTCATATTTTGCCGCTACGGAATGAAACACGTCCGCGACTTTATCGGCCTTTTCGCTTTTCGCGACGGTCTGAAAGCCAAAATGGGTAGTTTCCTGCTGTGATTCATCTGCCATCGGGTTTACCTGTTCCACAAACAATTCTTGCCGAAGTGTATCAGAGTCGCGCTACGCGAGCACGCGACCACCGTGCTATTCGTTGATGCGGCGCAGTGAAGCGGTGGGAGAATCTGCCACATTTTCATTGGGCTCGGGATCGTCCGCCCAATCTTCGCCCGCTTCTTCCGGCTGCGCTTGTTCGACCAATTGGGGATTGATCGGCCGTTTAATCTCTACGCCTAACGCGCGGAAGGATTCGCTTTGCGCAATCAAATTGCCGCGCCCTTCTGACAGCTTTTTCATCGCCTGATGATAACTCTGCTGCGCTTTATCGAGGCTGTGACCGATACCGCTCATATCATCCACAAACAGCCGCATTTTATCGTACAACCGCGTAGCTCGGTCAGCGATGCGTTGCGCATTGCGACTCTGATGCTCATAACGCCAGAGGTTGTTGATGGTGCGCAACGCCACCAATAATGTCGTAGGGCTTACCAGCATGATGTTCTGCTGCAGCGCTTCGCTGATCAGCTCTGGCTGCCGATCAATCGCCAACAAGAACGCGGGCTCGACCGGAATAAACATCAACACATAATCCAGAGAGCGTAAACCGGGCAATTGTTGATAATCTTTTCGCCCCAGCAGCCGAATATGGCCGCGCATGGCGTTAACGTGCTCCTGGATCGCCTGCTCGCGCGTGGCTTCATCTTCCGCGTTGAAATAGCGTTCGTAAGCCACCAGCGTCATTTTGGCGTCAATCACCACATCCTTGCCCTGCGGTAACCGCACGATCACATCCGGTTGCATCCTGCCCTGCTGCTCCAGCTGCACGCTGACCTGCGTCTGATATTCATAACCTTCGCGCAGACCGGAGGCTTCCAGCACCCGCGCCAGCACCACTTCGCCCCAATTGCCCTGGATTTTATTGTCGCCTTTTAGCGCTTTGGTGAGGTTGACCGCTTCCTGCGCCATTTGCGCGTTCAGCTGTTGCAGCTGACGAATTTCATGGGCCAGCGTGTGGCGTTCGTGGGCTTCCTGGCCAAAGCTATCCGTCACCTGGCGACGGAAACCATCCAGCTGTTCACGCAGCGGACCAATCAGCCCGTTAAGGCTTTGCCGATTCTGCTCATCCACCCGACGTCCGCTGTTTTCAAAGATGCGGTTGGCCAGATTTTCAAACTGTGCGCTGAGACGCTGTTCGCTGTTAGTGAGCAGGCGCTGCTTCTCTTCTGCGCCAAAACGCGTCTCTTCTAAACGGATGGTGACTTCACGCAGTTCAGCTTCTTGCGCACTGTTCACTTCCAACTGATTACGTAATTCCCGGCTAAGTTGTTCGCTCTCCCCACGCCAGTAATCGAGCTGTTGCAGCCGTTCCTGTGCACCGCTAAGCGTGCCATGAAGCTGCCGCAGTTCTTGCTCGCGCTGCTGAATTTGTTGTTGTAACCGTTCGAGCTGCTGCTGCTGACGCTGTTGCGCCTCTTCCAGCAGGCGGCGTTCGGTAGTGAAGCTGGCGTGCTGGTGCCCGGCCCGCAACTGGGCCAAAATCCAGCCGAGACCCAGTCCGGCCAGCGCCAGTGCGCCGTTAATGATAAGTTGCTGATCCATAATCCCCCCGCGGATCGTTTCGCTGAGGGAAAAGGTAAGTCGCTACTGTATGAATGTCCAGACTGTTGTGTAGCTGGCAGATCATTTACAGCGCTTTCACCGTCAAATCACCCGCCTTCCACGCATCAATCAGGAAAAACGGCATCGGCAACAGCCATTCACTGCCTTTCACTTTGGCGGGATAGCACCAGCTTTGTCCGTTGTGAGTGAGTTCAACCTGCTGCCAGCCGTTATCAACATTCTCCACCTTGCCCGCCATGCTGGAATACCCTGCGTTGCTGCCGACGTGAAAACGCTCGGTTTGCCAGCGAATTGGCGGATGTGCGGGCCACGCCTGGGCATGATGGAATCGGAAGATGTCATCATGATTCAGCAGGCTTTCGCGCACCGTCGGCCACAACGCCACTTTGAGGAAGTATTGATCGGTGAAGCGTTCACTGCCGCTGTACTGGGCGATAAAGTCGCGTATCTGCTGTTCAACGTTGTGGAATACGCCATGACAGCCGCCCCACATGCCTGCCAGCAGCAGTTCGGTATGCGTAAAGTAGTCACGCATGTGATGGAACCAGCAGGGCGATTGCAGCCAGGCTTCTACCGCCGCCACTTCACGCTCCGACAGCAGGGAGTCCGCATCTCGCACGATATAACGCTTTACGCATGGATCATCCATCACCAGAAAGCGCCACAGCGTCGGGAATATGGTCTTCTCATGTGACATATCCACTAACTGGACATTTGACTGCTTCAGACGCTGCCAGACGTGTTGCGGCACGCTGTCGTCAAGATAGATGCGACACATCCAACCGGGATAGAACTCGCGCGCAACGTCGATATTTTTGATCAGCGTTTCACAGTAGCGTGGTTGGCCACCATACAGACTGAAAGAGATGATATTTTCAGTTGGATTGGTGGGATTGAAAGACGGCGGTGCTTCTGCGGGATACGCCACTGTGTGGCCCTGACGAAAGATCGCGTCAGACTTCTCCAGCGACTCACGGCCGTAACGTGCCACTTCATCGTGCTTTTCCAGCCAGCCACACACTTCGGTTAAGCCATCGAGCCAGGTGTCGGAAGCCTGCGCACGCTGCGCTGCCGATGCCTTATAGATCTTTTGATAAGTTTTGTAGGATTTTTTGTACTCCCCCACGCGCATTAGCGTCAGCGCATAGTCACTCAGTACCTGCATGTTTTGCGGCATGACGCGCAAAACCTCTTCACAGCACTGACGTGCCACGGGGAAATCAGAGGTCGCCATCGCCTGGCGGAAACGCGCTGCCACGCTCTCAATGCGAGACTGAGCAGCCGTGGAAGGATGATTAAAGGCAGGACGCGGAGCAGAAACCGTTTTGCGCATAGTTGTTTTCTCAGTATCAGCTGAAAAACGTGCGCAATGTGATGGCAGCAGGGAATTCCTTATCCGTAATACCTGCTGCCTTGCGCACTAAATTAAGCGACGCGCGGCTTCTACAACAATTTTCACCGCATCGCTTTCGGTCTGTTTCATGGTCGCGGCATCCGGGATCTCTTTTTGCGTACGGTTAACGATAACACCCGCCACCATGCCCGCTCGCAGCCCCTGACAGGCGCACATGGTTAACAGTGTAGCGGATTCCATCTCATAGTTAAGAACCCCCATTTGCTGCCACTCTTGCATTGAGCCCTGGAAGCGATTCACCACACGTCCTGAGAACGTGTCGTAACGTTCCTGCCCCGGATAGAAGGTGTCAGATGAAGCGGTGATACCAATGTGCGTTTTGGCACCGCAGGCTTCTGCTGCGGCCACCAGCGCGGTGGTGCAGGTGAAATCGGCCACTGCCGGGAACTCCATCGGCGCAAAGTGCAGGCTGGCACCGTCAAGACGCACCGAAGCAGTAGTCACCAGCACGTCGCCTACATTGATATTCGGCTGGATCGCCCCGGTCGTGCCCACACGCAGGAAAGTGCGCACGCCGAGCTGCGCCAGTTCTTCAACGGCAATAGAGGTCGATGGACCGCCGATCCCGGTAGAACAGACCACCACCGGCTTGCCATCCACTTCCGCCAGGTAAGTGGTGAATTCACGGTGCGAAGCCAGATGCTGCGGATTATCCATCAGCGCAGCGATTTTTTTCACACGCTCCGGATCGCCGGGAACGATAGCCAGTGTGGCTCCTTTCAGATCGGCTTTAGTGATACCAAGGTGGAAAACGTCAGACTGGGCCATAACAGACTCCTGATAGATAAGGGATATGCGTGTCACTCTACGCCAGAGCGCCATATAAATATGTGATTTATTTCACCATCGACAATGAAACTTACATTATCAGAAAATTATTATGTGATTCACATCACACATTGCAGCTCGGCAATTCTGAATTGCTACAAGCGGTGCTGTGTAAGTTCGGGTGGCAGTGTTAATAGAGAAGAAGAACATAAATACACATCCCTCTGAACCCTACGTCAGCCTTGCTCCTGAAGCAGGCTATAGTTACGTGATTGCGCATTTGCTAGCACGGAGAGAACCATGAAAACCGAAGACAATATGGCACAAGAATCAGTAGCCGGTGGCTTTGCCCCTGCCGTTCAGCCCATCGCCAGCAGCACCATTACCACCGTCAGTGACGCTATTCACACCGGTGAAACTTCTGTTCCCAGCCAGGGAGAAAACCTTCCGGCTTATTATGCTCGCCCCAAATCCTATGAAGGCAAACTACCGGTGATTCTGGTGGTGCAGGAGATTTTTGGCGTTCACGAACATATTAAAGATATCTGCCGTCGTCTGGCGCTGGAAGGCTATCTGGCGGTCGCACCTGAACTCTACTTCCGTGAAGGCGATCCCGGTGACTACAGTGATATCCCGACACTGTTCAAAGAACTGGTCAGCAAAGTGCCCGATTCTCAGGTGCTGTCCGATCTCGATCACGTTGCCAACTGGGCCGCACGCCACGATGGCGATATTCGTCGCATGGCCATCACGGGCTTCTGCTGGGGCGGACGCATCAGTTGGCTGTTCGCCGCGCACAATCCGCAGGTGCGGGCGGCAGCGGCCTGGTATGGTCGGTTAGAGGGTGAGAAAACCCTCAAACAACAAAAACATCCTATCGATGTAGCCGTCGATCTTAACGCACCGGTGCTCGGATTGTACGGCGGTCAGGATGAGAGCATCCCGTTAGAGACCATTGATAAGATGCGTCAGGCACTGCATGCCGCCAATGCCAAAGCGGAAATCGTGGTGTATCCGGAAGCGGGACACGCGTTTAATGCCGATTATCGCCCAAGCTACCATGCTGACTCAGCCGCTGATGGCTGGGTACGAATGTTGGCCTGGTTTAAGCAGTATGGCGTTGCACCCAACGCGTAATAACAAGGGGCGCTGCAAGGCGCCCCTGTTTCTCACGATTAAGCCGATTCCGCGCGCAGCTTTTTCGCGGCGGTCACCATGTTCGCCAGCGCCTGCCGGGTTTCACTCCAGCCACGGGTTTTCAGACCGCAGTCCGGGTTGACCCACAAACGTGCGGGCGGAATGCTTTGCGCCGCTTTGTGCAGCAGATCTTCAATCCATTCGACGCTGGGTACGTTCGGGGAATGAATGTCATACACACCTGGCCCAATTTCGTTCGGGTATTCGAACGCTTTAAACGCATCCAGCAATTCCATATCCGAGCGTGAGGTTTCGATGGTAATCACGTCCGCGTCCAGTGCCGCTATCGATTCCATGATGTCATTGAACTCGCAATAACACATGTGCGTGTGGATCTGCGTTTCATCCTGCGCCACAGCCGCGTTGAGGCGGAAGGCATCCACTGCCCAGGACAGGTACGCCGCCCACTCCGACTGGTGCAAGGGTAAGCCTTCGCGCAGCGCGGGTTCATCAATCTGGATGATCCCGATCCCGGCTTTTTCCAGGTCTTCCACTTCATCACGCAGCGCCAGTGCAATCTGTTTAGCAAGGGTTTCCCGCGTCACGTCTTCACGCGGGAATGACCAGCACAAAATCGTGACCGGGCCGGTGAGCATGCCTTTCACTGGCTTTTCAGTCAGCGATTGCGCGTACTTCGCCCACTCAACGGTAATCGGCTGCGGACGACTAACATCACCGATGATCACCGGCGGCTTCACACAGCGAGAGCCATAGCTTTGCACCCAGCCATTTTGCGTAAACACGAAGCCATCGAGGTTTTCGCCAAAGTATTCCACCATGTCATTACGCTCTGCTTCGCCGTGCACCAGCACATCCAGCCCGAGCCGTTCCTGTTCGGCAATCGCCTGCTTGATGTGCTCCGCGATGCCGGTGCGATAGTGGCCTCCATCGATATTGCCTTTTTTGAAGTCGAGTCGCAGGCCGCGAATTTCGGTGGTTTGCGGGAAGGATCCAATCGTGGTGGTCGGCCAGGCAGGCAGATTAAAGCGATGGCGCTGCGCTTTGGCGCGTTCGTCATAGTGGCTGACGCGCTCAACGTCTTTGGCCTGAATATTCGCCAGACGTGCGCCCACTGCGGCATTGTGCACGCGCGAAGAATGAGAACGGGCACGAATCGGCGCGCTCCACTCCGTCAGCGAGGCCGCATCGTTATTATTGAGCGCCTGGCTCAACAACCTCAGCTCAGCACACTTCTGTAAAGCAAAGGCAAACCAGCTTTTCACTTCCGCATCGAGCCGGGTTTCGACACTGAGATCGATCGGGCTGTGCAGCAGCGAGCAGGAGGAACCAATCCACAGATTTTCACGCTGCCCGACCAGCGGTTGCAGGCGATCGAACCAGCAGCTGAGCTCGGCACGCCAGACATTGCGGCCGTTGATCACCCCGACTGAGAGCAGCCAGTCGGCGGGGAGCTGTTGGTGGATATGCTGGATGTCATCTTTGCCATGCACCAGGTCAACGTGTAAACCTTGAACCGGTAGCGTCTTAATCACGTCGAGATTTTGACCGATGCTGTCAAAGTAGGTCGTCAGTAGCAGTTTTACATGACCTTGCAGCGCATCGTAGGCAGGCTTGAACGCATCACGCCATTCCTGTGGCAGCTCCAGCACCAGCGCGGGTTCATCGATCTGCACCCATTCAATACCGCGCTGATGCAGTTCAGCCAGCACTTGCTGATAGACCGGCAGTATCGCTTTCAGCAACGACAGGCGGTCAAACGGCTCACCTTTGACTTTGCCCAACCACAGGTAAGTGACCGGTCCCAGCAGCACCGGTTTGATCGGGTGACCCAGCGCCAATGCTTCGTCCACTTCTTCAAGGAGCTGTGTCCAGCTTAGTGAGAACTGCTGGCCCTGAGTGAATTCCGGCACCATATAGTGATAGTTGGTGTTAAACCATTTGGTCATTTCAGCGGCGGCGGCAGGATTGCCGCTGGGGGCGCGGCCACGTCCCAGACGGAACAGCGTATCGAGATCGACCGATCCATCCTGGTTCTGATGGCGCGCCGGCACATTGCCCAGCATCAGGCTGGTGGTCAGCACATGATCATACCAGGCGAAATCACCCACGGGCAGCAGATCCACCCCCGCGTCTTTCTGCTGTTGCCAGTGACGAGCGCGCAGCTCGCGCCCCACGGCCAGCAGCGTTTCCTGTGAGCTGTTACCTGCCCAGTAGCTTTCCTGTGCTTTTTTCAGTTCACGACGCAGACCGACACGAGGGAAACCGAGCGTATGGTTCAGAATGGTCATTTAGTGATCTCCAGATATGCTTAACGGGCCGAGCCCGTTTACGTTCATCCAGCGAGTGACATTGCCGTCCGCTGAACGCCTGAACTGGACGAAAGCCATGTGGCGGTGGCGCTTGCTTGAGATGTTTAGCCGTCCAGATGTTTACACCGCCATAATCTGCGGGTACTGTATGTTCCTCAAGCGCAATTTGTTCAATCTCGATGTGAAGGACTCTCATGATCGAACTCAAACATCTGAGAACGCTGCAGGCGTTGCAAAATACCGGCTCGTTGGCCGCTGCCGCCGCTCAGCTTCATCAGACACAATCGGCGTTATCGCATCAGTTCAGCGATCTGGAACAGCGGCTGGGCTTTCGCCTGTTTGTGCGCAAGAGCCAGCCGTTGCGGTTTACGCCGCAGGGGGAAATCATGCTGCAGTTGGCCGAGCAGATTTTGCCGCAGATTCAGCAGGCGTTGCAGGCATGCCACGAGCCGCATCAGACCACGTTACGCATTGCCATTGAGTGCCACAGCTGCATTCAGTGGCTGACGCCAGCCCTCAATAATTTCCGCCAGAGCTGGCCGCAAGTGGTGGTCGATTTTAAATCGGGCGTGACTTTTGATCCCCAGCCCGCCCTGCAACAGGGCGAACTGGATGTGGTGTTGACCTCCGATATCCTGCCGCGCAGCGGTTTGTTCTATACGCCGATGTTTGATTTTGAGGTACGTCTGGTGCTGGCCCCGGACCATCCGCTGGCGAAGCTGGAACATATCTCACCGGAAGATTTGGCCGATGAGGTACTGATGATCTATCCGGTGCAGCGTCAGCGTCTCGATATCTGGCGTCATTTCCTGCAGCCTGCAGGCATCAGCCCGGCGCTGAAGAGTGTGGATAATACGCTGTTGCTGATTCAGATGGTGTCAGCACAGATGGGTATTGCGGCCCTTCCGCATTGGGTGGTGGAGAGTTTTGAAAAGCAGGGTTTGGTGGTGACCAAGACATTGGGTGAGGGTTTGTGGAGCCGTTTATATGCCGCTGTGCGCGATGGTGAGCAGCGTCAGCCGGTGTTAGAAGCCTTTGTGCGCTTCGCCCGTCAACACGCCTGTGACCATCTGCCGTTTGTGCGCGATGCCGCCCGCCCGGGTTCACTGCAGTCGATTTCTTGATCATCCCACGGGCGACCTGTGTCGCCCGTGCTGTTATCCCTGCCCGGCCTGCTCTATAATGCGCCGCCTCAATCCGCGACAAAGAGAGTTTCACCATGACGAGTAACGATGTTCTGCGCAGCGTGCGCTATATGCTTGATTTGAGCGATAGCAAAGTGGTGGAGATTTTTGCCTTAGCGGGCAGTGAAGTGCCGCTGGAGGATGTGCAGGCGTGGATGAAGAAGGATGAGGATGCGGCGTTCCGTAAGTTGCCGGACGTGCTGATGGGCTATTTCCTCAACGGTTTGATTTTCTTCCGTCGCGGTAAGAGTGAAGATGCGCCCGCACCTTCAGTTGAACGCCGTATGAATAACAATATTTTCATCAAGAAGCTGCGTATCGCGTTTGCGCTGAAGACCACGGATATTCCGGTGGTGCTGGAGAAGGCAAACTTTAAGATTTCCCAGGCGGAAGTCGGTGCGATTTTCCGCAATCCGGATCATAAAAACTACCGCGAGTGCGGTGACCAGATTCTGCGTAACTTTTTGAAGGGATTGACGATGATGAATCGTCCTGCGGCGCCAGCCAAGAAGGTGTAATCGCTTTTTGATCGGAGTTAGGTCAGATACAGGCCGCTCCGATCACGAAGGAATCTCACATCCCTGTGGATCGGCCTCGCCATCCATGGCTCAGACGCTTCGCTCTTCGTAGCGGCCTGTATCTTCCCTTTGGCTTAGGTGCTGCTTTTTCCCAGCACATAGCGCTTCTGCAAGTTCAACGAAACCAGATCAAGGATCGTCTCACTCAGGCATCGCTTTTGGACCCATGTCCCACTACCCAGCGCTTATGCACGTATAGCGAAGCGAAAATGACAATCGCCCCGGCAATAAAGCTCGGCCAGTGCGGTTTCTCTTGCCAGATCGCCAGATTGACCAGCAAGCCCGCTGGCACGTGCATGTTGTTCATAATGCCCAGCGTACCGGCATCGACCTGCGTCGCACCGTAGTTCCACATAAAGTAGCCCAGCCCGGAAGCCGCCACGCCCAGCCAGACCAGAATGCCCCACTGCAGTGAGGTGGTTGGCAGTTTGTTCGGGTTACCCCACAGGCTCCACGCAATGATGGCGATGATCACCGCGCCAAGATAGAACCACGAGAAGGCCGTGTGTTGCGGCATTGGGCGGGTTTCCTGCAAGCGCTTGTAACCAACCATACCAATGGCGAAGCAGATGTTAGCCGCCTGAACCAGCAGCAAACCGAACCAGAAATGATCGCTGACTTTGTCATAGCGAATGATGGCCGCACCGGCTACCGCCAACAGCGCGCTGAAGGCATAGCCGATTCGCAGCCGACGTCTGCTGAGCAAATCGTAAATCAGCGTGACGTAGAGCGGCGTCATCACGGTAAACAACAGGAATTCTGTCACGCTGAGGTAGGTATAAGCCTCAAAACTCAGCAGATACATGACGCCAAGTTGCAGCATCCCCACCAGCATATACAGCAGGATGGTTGAGGCGCGATAGCCCTTCCAGCGCAGGAAGGGTAAAAAAACGAGCGCAGCTAACCCAAGGCGCATCAGTACAGAGAACCAGGAGTCAACCTGGCCCGCAAGGTATTCCCCTATCAAACTAAAGGAAAAAGCCCACAAAATGGTGGTAACGATCAGTAACAGCACGGTATTGATCCCAAAATGAACAGTGGCGCTAGTGTAAACAAACTGTCGTGGACGGGCTGAAATATCTGGTTGACGAGTGGTCAAATTAAAGTCAAACAAATCGCCGTATCCCCGTCACTCATTGAGATAAGGTCCATTGCTGAAATCAGGTCGCTGGTTGCAGATGCAGTGAATCTGATTCGACACGGCAACGGATTCCCCTTACAAACCCAAAAGCCCCGACGCCTCATGCGCGAATACCAACATTTCCTGGTTTATATCGCTCTTTAATGTCATCAAACTGTAACAATTGTGTCACACATCACAGTAACGTGGCGCAACCATCACTATCCTTTGCGCGAAATGGAACTTTGGTTTTGTTGTTACGCCAGAGGGCTTTTGACCCAACCTGCTGGGAATTTATAAAAATATTGCGCCCTGGAGGGCCACCTTCATGTTAAGTATCTTCAAACCGGCACCGCATCAGCCGCAAGTCGCTGACGATCGTGTCGATCCGCTCTATCGTCGGCTACGCTGGCAAATCTTCATCGGCATTTTCTTTGGCTATGCCGCCTATTACCTGGTCCGTAAAAACTTTGCGCTGGCGATGCCCTATTTGGTTGAGCAGGGCTTTTCGCGTGGCGATCTTGGCTTTGCGCTGTCCGGAATCTCCATCGCCTACGGTTTTTCCAAGTTCATCATGGGTTCCGTCTCTGACCGTTCAAACCCGCGTGTCTTTTTACCTGCCGGACTGATTCTGGCCGCTGCGGTGATGCTGTTTATGGGCTTTGTACCCTGGGCCACCTCCAGCATCATGGTGATGTTTGTGCTGCTCTTCCTGTGCGGTTGGTTCCAGGGCATGGGCTGGCCACCGTGCGGTCGCACTATGGTGCACTGGTGGTCGCAGAAGGAACGCGGCGGGATTGTCTCAGTATGGAACTGCGCCCATAACGTGGGTGGTGGTATTCCGCCCTTACTGTTTCTGCTGGGTATGGCATGGTTTAACGACTGGAAAGCCGCGCTCTACATGCCGGCGTTTGGTGCCATCCTCATCGCGATTATTGCCTTTGCCCTGATGCGCGATACGCCGCAGTCTTGTGGTTTGCCGCCGATTGAGGCGTACAAGAATGATTATCCGCCAGACTACAGCGAGGATCATGAGGAGGAGTTGACGGCGAAGCAGATTTTTATGCAGTACATCCTGCCTAATAAGCTGCTGTGGTATATCGCGCTGGCCAACGTGTTCGTTTACCTGCTGCGCTACGGCATTCTCGACTGGTCACCGACCTACCTGAAAGAGGTGAAGCATTTCACGCTGGATAAATCTTCGTGGGCTTACTTCTTCTATGAATATGCGGGCATTCCCGGCACCTTGCTGTGCGGCTGGATGTCGGACAAGGTGTTCAGAGGCAATCGTGGCGCCACCGGCGTGTTCTTTATGACGCTGGTAACCATCGCCACAGTGGTGTACTGGCTTAACCCACCCGGCAATCCAGGTATCGATATGCTGTGCATGATCGTCATCGGCTTCCTGATCTACGGTCCGGTAATGTTAATTGGTCTGCATGCGCTGGAGTTAGCGCCGAAGAAAGCGGCCGGCACGGCAGCAGGCTTTACCGGTTTGTTTGGTTATCTCGGCGGTTCAGTGGCAGCCAGTGCGATTGTCGGTTACACCGTGGATTACTTCGGCTGGGATGGCGGTTTCATGGTGATGATTGCGGGATCGGTGTTGGCGGTGATTTTGTTGCTGCTCACCATGGTCAGCGAGCATAAACATAAGAGACAGATGGCATAACAAAAATGGGCCGGTATCACCGGCCCATTTTTTTAAGCAAGGAACAACTTACGCAACGTGTGCGGCACCGCATCTTCAGCGTTGCTGCCAATCACTTCCAGCGTCGGCAAGGTATCTTTCAACCGCTGCTGCGCATTGCGCATAATGCAGCCTTTACCCGCCATGCTCAGCATTTCCACGTCATTCATGCCATCACCAAAAGCGATGCACTCTTTCAATGAGAAGCCAAGCTGCTTTGATACCGCCTCCAGCGCGTGACCTTTCGATACGCCACCCGCCATCACTTCCAGACAGGTCGGCAGTGAGAAGCTGACGTTAACGCGATCGCCCCAGCGCGCTTCGATCGCCAGCTCCAGCGGCACCAGACGTTCGGGATCGTCGCAGGTAAAGAACACCTTGCTGATGCCGTCGGTTTCAAGCATGCCCGGCTGATAAACCTGATAGTTAAACACCGACTCACGGAAGTAGTCCTGCTCCTCCGGGCGATGACGGCTCATGTACCACTCATCGTCACGATACACGTGCGTCAGGATATGCTCATCGTGGTACTGCAGACCGTAAAGCTCGCTGGCGATATCGGCGTCGAGGTTATGGCTAAACACCAGTTCACCGTCTGCATTGTGCACGCGAGCCCCGTTGGAAGTAATCATGTACGCCGGAATGCCAAGGTTATCGCGCATCTGGCCTACGTCGATATAGTGGCGGCCGGTGGCGAAAACGAAGTGGACATCTTGCGCCACCAGTTCCTGCAGCGTGGTACGGGCAAAAGGCGTCAGGCGGTGTTCCGGTGAGAGCAGCGTGCCATCCAGGTCGGATGCGACGATGTGGTACATGTAAACCTCTGGTATTGATGTCGGAAAATGAGTTAAACGTGGCGCTCGAAAAAATCGACCACCAGGTTGAGCGCTTCAGCGCGCATAGCGTCTGTTTCAAACAAAATCTCGTGACGCGCGCCTTGAATCACATACGGCACGGTACCTTCGCAGGGATGTCCCGCGTCAGCCATCGCCGTACAAAAAATATCTTGTGCGCGGTTATCCACCACATCGTCTTCGCTGGCCTGTAACACCAGGGAAGGCGTGGTGATTTTCGCTGCCTGGCTGATGATACTGCGTCCGGCATAGACGCCTTCGCGCACCCAATGATAGGTCGGGCCACCGACGCGCAGTCCCGGATCGTCCGCGTAAAAACGCAGGTTGCGCCGATAGCGCTCCCGACTGTGCGTCAGGCGATTAATGCCAAACGGGCTGGCGCGCCAGCGGCCGGTGCCAAGCGCATAGCGTTCGCGAATCGCCGGCAGTTTTTCCGCCCAGTCCAAAATCGGGTGCGCCATCCAGTCAGGCAACGGCAGCACAATGCCAAACATCGGTGCCGAGAATACCGCCGCATGAAAAGCCTGCGGTTGACGCGCCAGAAACAGCGCTAAAATCGCACCGCCCATCGAATGCGCCAGCACGTAGCGTTGCTGATAATGGTTGCTGACCATCTCTTTCAGATACAGCGTTTCTAAGTCGTCAACATAGTGGCTGAACTCAACCACATGGCCGCGATGCGAATCCGCCAGCAAGCGATCGGAGCGGCCCTGCCCGCGATGGTCAATGATCACCACGTCATAGCCGCAGTGGAACAGATCGTAAGCCAGTTCCGGGTATTTGATATAGCTTTCGATGCGGCCGGGAACAATCAGGATGACACGGCGATGTTGCGGTGAGGTGAAACGAACATAGCGAATCTTCAGGTTACCGACGCCGGTGAATTCGCACTCTTCACGACGACGCCAGAAGTCGAGCAGCGGACCGGTAGCAAAGGCGGAAAAGCCTTTCTCTCGCCCGAGCCAACGCTGTTTGTGATGCTGCATCCGTCCCCCTGAAAAAAAGCCTCATCGCGCGTCTGTACGCCATAGCGCACCGCGATATTCTGGCGTATTGTGTCACACTTCGTTCACTTCAGGGAATGTCACGCATGACCATTGAATGGTGGTTAACCTACCTGTTGACCACAACTATCCTCAGTCTTTCACCCGGTTCCGGTGCCATCAACACCATGAGCACCGGCATCAGCCATGGCTATCGCGGCGCGGCGGCTTCCATCACTGGCTTACAGCTTGGGCTGGCGATTCACATTGTGCTGGTGGGTGCCGGTTTGGGTGCGCTATTTTCACAATCGATCATGGCGTTTGAAGTGCTGAAGTGGGCAGGCGCCGCCTATTTGGTTTGGCTGGGCATTCAGCAGTGGCGTTCCGCAGGCGGTATTGATTTGGATGCCGTGGCAAAAGCAATGCCGCGTCGCCGCCTGTTCAAACGCGCCATTCTGGTGAATCTCACCAATCCGAAAAGCATCGTGTTTCTCGCCGCGCTTTTCCCGCAGTTTATTCAGCCACATCAGCCGCAGTTGATGCAGTATCTGGTGCTCGGTGTCACCACCATCGTGGTCGATATTATCGTGATGATTGGTTACGCCACGCTGGCAACCCGTATTGCGGGGTGGATTAAAGGGCCAAAACAGATGAAGCTGATGAACCGCACCTTCGGTGGCTTGTTTATGGCCGTCGGTGCGTTGCTGGCAAGTGCGCGCAGAATCGCGTAAGAGGCTTTAAAAAACCGCGGCACCGAGGTGATAACCGTCAGTGCCGCAGCTATTTCAAGGTAGTCAGTGCGCAAGTTCTGAAGCACAGATGCTGAACGTAAAGCGCGCGAGCACTGCCCGGTGGCGAAATGGCAAGTAAACCCGATTTAACGCGAGATAATCAGGTGGATGCCGAATCCGGCAAACAGCACACCCGCCATCCCATCGACCCACTTCGCCATACGCTGATACTTATCACGCATCCACGGTAGTGCAAAAATCGCCGCGACCAGCGTGAACCAGGCAAAGGTCTCACCGATAATCAGCAGGAATAAACCCCAACGCTCCATCGCGCCCACATCATTACCCACAAACAGCGAGAACACGCTGCCGAAATAGATAATCGCTTTCGGGTTCGACAGATTAGTCAGAAAACCTTTCAGGAAACTCATGCCTTTTTTTGGCAGCTCCACCACCGGCGCATCAACCTGCGGGGCTTTATGTTGCTGACGTGCCGAGCGCAGGAGTTGCCAACCCATCCACAGCAGGTACAAACCACCGCCCACCATGATGATTTCATGCAGCCAGGCCATTTTTTGCAGGATCAAATGCAAGCCCATCAGCGCCACACCGGCCCAGATCACGATTCCCAGCGTAATGCCCAACACGCCCATCATCGCCTCTTTACGTGAACGGCTGGCCGCCGTTTGCGACACAAAGAAGAAGTCCGGGCCGGGACTCATCAGCGCAACCAAATGCACCAGCGCGACGGTGGCGAATAACATCAACATGGTTTCTTTCCTTTACTCTTCATCGACATGTTCTTTGATCATCACCAGGAACGGTTTACCAAAACGTTCCAGCTTGCGATGACCGACACCGTTCACGCTCAACATTTCTGACGCGGTAATCGGCATTTGCTCCGCCATCTCAATCAATGTGGCATCGTTAAACACCACATACGGCGGAATGTTGGATTCGTCGGCAATCGCCTTACGCAATTTACGCAGTTTGCCAAATAGCGTGCGATCGTAATTGCCGCTGTGCACTTTCGGCGAGCTGCTGCGGCTCTTCACCGTGACGATACGCGGCACCGCCAGCATCAATGGCACTTCGGCACGCAATACCGGACGCGCCGCTTCCGTTAGCTGTAAAGCGGAGTGCATGGCGATATTTTGCGTCACCATACCAAGATGGATCAGCTGACGCAGCACGCTGACCCAATGCTCCTGGCTCTGCTCACGACCAATGCCGTACACCGGCAATTTGTCGTGCCCGTTATCGCGAACGCGGTGGTTAGTGGAACCGCGCAGCACGTCGACAATATAGCCCATACCGAAGCGCTGGCCGGTACGATAGATGCTGGAAAGCGCCTTCTGCGCCTCCACCAAACCATCATAGCGACGCGGAGGATCAAGGCAGATATCGCAGTTGCCGCACTGCTGCTGACGCCCTTCACCAAAGTAGTTGAGCAGCACTAAACGACGGCAGGTTTGCGCTTCGGCAAACGCGCCCATCGCATTGAGCTTGTGACGCTCAATATCCTGTAACGGGCCGGGCGCCTTCTCCTCCAGACATTTACGGAGCCACGCCATATCCGCCGGATCGTAAAGCATCATCGCTTCTGCGGGCAGGCCATCACGCCCGGCGCGGCCGGTTTCCTGATAGTAGGATTCGATATTGCGCGGAA